>VBCL01000555.1 GCA_005888865.1 Betaproteobacteria bacterium
CATCGATGTCGACGCGTACTCGTCGTCGGCATCCTAGCGTGTGAGGGAGCCGTGCTCGGCTATCGAGCTGCTCCATCACGCGGCCAATCTGTCATGTACCAACACAAAGGAGAACTGGTATGGAAAACCAAACCCACCAAACGACAGCAACCGTAGTCCGTCCCTTCCGCGTCGACATGCCCGAAGAAGCGATCGCCGACCTGCGCCGGCGCATCGCCGCCACGCGCTTTCCCGACAAGGAGCTCGTCGCCGATGCGTCGCAGGGCGTGCAGCTGGCGATGCTCCAAGAGCTCGCGCGCTACTGGGCAACCGACTACGACTTCAGGAGGCTCGATTCGAGGCTGAACGCGCTGCCGCAGTTCATGACGAAGATCGACGGCCTCGACATCCACTTCATCCACGTGAAGTCGCGTCACGAGAACGCGCTGCCGCTGATCATCACGCACGGCTGGCCCGGCTCGGTGATCGAGATGCTCGAGGTCATCGGTCCGCTCACCAATCCGACCGCGCACGGCGGCGACGCCGACGACGCCTTCGACCTCGTGCTCCCGTCGCTGCCCGGCTACGGCTTCTCCGGTGAGCCGGCGGACCTCGGCTGGGACCCTGGCCGCGTCGCGCGCGCCTGGGTGGAGCTCATGAGCCGGCTCGGCTACACCCGCTACGTCGCCCAGGGCGGCGACATCGGCGCCAACGTCACCGACGCGATGGGACGCATGGCACCCGAGGGGCTGCTCGGCGTCCACCTCAACTTCCTCAGCGCCTTCCCGACCGAGGTGGGGGCGGCGCTCTTCGGCGGGCTCATACCGGCCGGACTCTTCAAGCGGGTTGCGATCGCCGTCCTCGCCGACCGGGCCGAGAAGAAGGAGCCCGCGGCACTCGATGCGCTCGCCGCCCTCTTCCGGAGGGGCTACTTCGTCGAGATGCCCGAGCACCCGCAGACGATCGGCTATGCGTTGACGGATACGCCCGTCGGGCTGGCAGCGTGGATGCTCGACCACGACGCAGACAGCTACGAGAAGATCTCGCACGCGTTTCTCGACGGCCAGCCCGCGGGCGGCCTGACACGCGACAGGATCGTCGACAACATCACGCTGTACTGGCTGACGAACACCGCCACCTCGTCGGCGCGGCTCTACTGGGAGAACTTCCGAACCATCTTCGCCGCGATCGCATCCGGGGCGAAGTCCCCCGAGCTCTCGCTCCCGGTGGCCTTCACGGTCTTCCCCGGCGAGATCGTCCAGGCACCGCGCAGCTGGGCCGACAAGGTCTATCCCAACCTGATCTACTTCAACGAGGTCAACAAGGGCGGTCACTTCGCCGCCTGGGAAGAGCCGGAGCTGTTCGCCACCGAGCTCCGAGCGGCGTTCAGGTCACTGCGCTAGTTGGAGAGGGGGACGACAGGCACAACGTGTGCCCACCGTTCCACACCACAGTAGGCGTCGGCATCCTATCGTGTGACGGAGCAGTTCTCGGCTTTCGAGCTTCTCCATCAACAAAGGAGAACTGTTATGGAAAACCACACCAACGAAACCACACCGACCGCAGTCCGCCCCTTCCGCTTCAACGTGCCGGAAGCGGAACTTACCGAATTGCGCAGGCGCATAAACGCGACAAAGTGGCCTGAGCGGGAAACGGTCGCGGATGCATCGCAAGGCGTGCAGTTGGCGACGACTCAGGCACTCGCGCGCTATTGGGCGACGGATTACGATTGGCGGACGTGCGAGGCGAAGCTGAACGCCCTCCCGCAATTCATGACAGAGATCGATGGGCTCGACATGCATTTCATCCACGTACGCTCGAAGCATGAGCATGCGTTGCCGCTCATCGTCACGCACGGATGGCCCGGCTCGGTCATCGAGCAGCTGAAGATTATCGATCCACTTACCAATCCCACGGCACATGGCGCGAGCGCATCGGACGCGTTCGACGTCGTGATTCCGTCGCTGCCGGGCTATGGCTTTTCGGGCAAGCCGACCACGACCGGCTGGGATCCTATTCGCACCGCACGCGCTTGGACCGTGCTGATGAAGCGCCTCGGATATACGCGATTTGTGGCGCAGGGCG
>VBCL01000556.1:0-1916 GCA_005888865.1 Betaproteobacteria bacterium
AGCTGACACACGCCGCCTCGAGCACCCGCGATTGGCTCTACGCAAGCAAGGACTACACCGGCCAGCGCTTTGTCAACTCGAGGCAGATCAACGCCAAGAACGCGCACGATCTGCGTCCGGTTTGCATCTATCGCTAGGATTCCGCCACCCCGACGCAGACCAATCCACTCGTCTACAAGGGCGTCATGTATCTCACCGTCGACAGCTCGATCGTAGCGATCGACGCGACGACGTGCCGGCCCCGCTGGAGCTACAAGTGGGATGCGAAAGGGCGCGTGCTCTCGCCGGCCAATCGCGGCGTGGGAATCAAAGACGGCGTGCTGGTGCGGGGAACCGCCGACGGTTATCTGATCGCGCTCAACTTGGCCAACGGGCAGCTGCTGTGGTCGCGGCAGATAGCCAGCGCCGATTCGTCGCAGTATCTCAGCATGCCGCCGCTGATGTTCGAGGATCTGGTGATCTATGGTCCCGCGGGCGCCGATTGGGGCGCGAAGAAGTGGGTCGGCGCGTTCCGGTTGGCCACGGGCGAGCCGGTGTGGCGTTTCAACCTCATCCCGGACGACAACGAGCCGGGTGCGGAGAGTTGGAAGGATCCGAAGGCGCGTGCCCACGGCGGGGGTAGCCTTTGGACGCCGCTCGCGTTCGATGTGAACCAGGGGATCCTCTATCTGCCGGTCGGCAATCCGTCGCCCGATTTCTACGGCGCAGTGCGTGAAGGCGACAACCTCTACACCAACTCCGCGGTGGCGCTCGATAACCGCAGCGGCAAGCTGCTCTGGTACCGCCAGTTCATCTCCAACGACGTGCATGACTCCGATCTGAGCCAGGTCAGTCCGATCTTCTCCGGAACGGTCGGCGGGAAATCGCGCAAGCTCATGACGGTCAGCGGCAAGGACGGCCTCCTGCACATGCTGGATCGCGACACGCACGAGACGCTCTACGAGCTGCCCATCACGACGCGAGCGAACATCGACGCGCAACCGACGGTCGAGGGCGTGCAT
Organism: Betaproteobacteria bacterium; assembly: GCA_005888865.1. GTDB lineage: Bacteria > Pseudomonadota > Gammaproteobacteria > Burkholderiales > Casimicrobiaceae > PALSA-1003. Next base: position 1,002 of record VBCL01000556.1, read on the forward strand.
CGCTGCCCCGGCCTGCTGGGCGGAATGGAATGGAACGGCCCGGCCTACAACCCGATGAGCAAGACACTCTTCGTGGCGGCGGTCGACTGGTGCGGCACGTTCACGAAGTCGGCGGACAAGCCCGAATTCACGCAGTTCGCGCACTATTACGGCGGTAACGTGGTGCCGGATCCAAAAGGTCAAGCGAAGGGCTGGTTGACCGCGATCGACAGCGTCACCGGCAAGGAGCGCTGGAAAAAGCAATGGCCCACGCCGCTGGTCGCGGCCGTCACCGCGACTTCGGGCGGCGTGCTCTTCACCGGCGATCTCGACAACAACTTCCTCGTACTCGATGCGCGCGACGGCAAGACGCTCTACCGCTTCAACACCGGTGGCACGGTCGGCGTTGACTTACGAACTGGGTGGCAAGCAATACGTTGCCACGACCTCGGGCGTCGTTTCCGGCTTCTTCGGTGGTTCGGGAACGTCGTCGATCATCGTTTTCGCGCTGCATTGACCAGCGACGGCATGAACCGCCCCGATTCCAGTCTTGCGGAGGGTGTCGTGCTCCCCGGCACGCTCGCGAGCAGGCGCGAGCAGTTGTTTCCGCAGCTCACGGACGCGGAGATCGTCCGGATCAGCCGCTTCGGCACACTTCGGCGCTTTGCGCGGGGCGACCGTTTGCTCACGGCGGGCGAGCCGGCACCGGGCATGTTCGTGGTGCTCAAGGGTACGGTGATCACCAGCCAGCGCGACGGCCTGGGCCATGTCGCACCCCTTTGGACTCGCGGTCGGGGCCATTTCATCGCTGAAGTCTCGACCCTCTCCGGACGCCACGCCCTGGTCGACGCGCACGCCGAGGAAGACGTCGAGACGCTGCTGGTGCCACCGGAACAATTGCGCGCGCTGATCATCGCCGAGGCGGATCTCGGCGAG
>VBCL01000556.1:1946-3561 GCA_005888865.1 Betaproteobacteria bacterium
CGTCGGGTCGGGCTCATCGAAGCCGGCGCCAGCGGGCCCGCGCTGATCGGCGAGCCGCAGTCGCCCGGTGTGTTGCGTCTGCAGACTTTTCTCAAGAGAAACGGTTATCCGCATCAGGTCGTCGACCCCAGGACCGACGAGGCGGGGGCGGCCATGCTCGAGCAATACGGCGCGCCGCTAGGCGCGGTGCTGGCGGTGTGTCCCAACGGCTCGGTGCTGCTCGACCCTTCCGAGGAAGCCCTGGGGCGATGCCTGGGCATGCTCGATATTGCCGCGCATGACGAGCTGTTCGACGTCGCGGTCGTGGGCGCCGGACCGGCGGGGCTGGCCACCGCCGTCTACGCTGCCTCGGAAGGCTTGCACGTGGTCGTGCTCGATTGCCGGTCGTTCGGCGGGCAGGCGGGCGCAAGCGCGCGCATTGAGAATTATCTCGGCTTTCCGACTGGCATCTCGGGCCAGGCGCTCGCCGGCCGCGCCTATGTGCAGGCCCAGAAATTCGGCGCAGAGATCCTGATTCCCGCGCAGGCCGCTGCCCTCGATTGCAGCCGCGCCGGAGCCGATGGCGAGTTGACCTTGACGCTCACCGATAAGCGCAAGCTCAGGTCGCGCACGGTCGTGATCGCCAGCGGCGCACGCTACCGCCGTCCTGACGTGCCGCGCCTTGCCGAATTCGAAGGCCGTGGCGTGTGGTACTGGGCTTCGGCTCTCGAAGCGAAGATGTGCGAGCAGACGGAAGTTGCCCTCGTCGGCGGAGGCAACTCCGCCGGCCAGGCGGCAGTCTTTCTGGCCGAGTACGCAGCACGCGTCCATGTCCTGGTGCGCGGGTCCGGCCTCGCCGCGACCATGTCGCGCTACCTGATCGATCGCCTCGGCGCCACGCCGAATATCGAGTTGCATCCCCATACACAGCTGACACAGCTCCACGGCGACCGATCGGGAGGGCTGGAAGCGGTCACGTGGCGCGACAGCCGCGCGGGCTCCGACGAGCGACGGCCGATACGCCACGTGTTCCTTTTCGTCGGTGCCGACCCAGAGACCGGCTGGCTCGACGGTTGCGACGTGGCGCGCGACTCGCAGGGCTTCGTGCTCACCGGGCGCGCCTGCGCTACTCCTGCGTCGGGTGGCCTGTCGGCGCCACTCGAGTCGAACATACCGGGCGTGTTCGCTGTCGGCGACGTGCGTTCGGGCTCCGTGAAGCGGGTGGGCGGCGCGATCGGAGAAGGTGCCGCGGTCGTGGCGCTGATCCATCAACATCTGGCGGCTACCGCCTGAACGGAATGTCCAAAGGAAACGAGCTATGGAAGACCAAGCGCAAGAATCACCCGTCCTGAAGCAGTTGCCGAAGAGCACCAGCTTTTCGACAAGGGATCGCTCGATGCGACCGAAAACCGGCGCCTCGCCGCGATCCAGGTCGAGCTCGACCAGTGCTGGGACCTTCTGCGCCAGCGCCGCGCACTCTCCGAAACCGGTCGCGACGTGAGCGAGGCGCAGCTCCGCCCGTCCGAGATCGTCGAAAAATATATTGGTTGAATGCCAGCGCCCTCGCCACTCGATGCGTGTTCCGACGCGTTGCCGATTGCTCGAGTGCGACGAGGGCAAGGATCTCCACCCAGGA
>VBCL01000165.1 GCA_005888865.1 Betaproteobacteria bacterium
CGCCCCGCCGCCGTGCGCGGCGATGATCTTCAGTCGACGGTGGCGGTCGAAGAAGCCGTCGTAGATCGTGCGTGCGACGGCGAGAGACGTATCGAACGTGAACCCGAGCGATGCGGTGAGCTGGAAGCGCGTCATGTCCTTCGCGGCCACACCCGGCGGCGCCGTGGGGTGGACCAGCACCGGCAGCAAGCGCGCATCGATCGCCCGCCAGATCGGGTCGAATGCAGGTTCTGTCAGCGACCGCCCGTCGATGTTCGCGAGCACCATCACCCCGGACGCACCCGCCGCCGCGGCACGTTCGAGCTCGACGAGCGCGCGCTCCGGATATTGCCACGGGAGCGATGCGAGCCAGCGCAAGCGATCGGGATGCGCCGTGCGTGCCACAGCCATGTCGTCATTCATGACCTGTGCCGCCTGCAGGCTCACGTCGGGTCCGCCCCAGTAGCAGTTCGGACAGGTGAGCGAGACGATGGCCACATCGACCCCGACCTCGTCCATCGTCCGCAGCCGCAGATCGTAGTCGAACATCGCCGGGACCGGTGTCATGAACGGCGCACCGTCGAGATGGATCGCGCGCATGCCGCCGGCGACCTGGCGCACGGTGTAGCGCGGGCCGCCATGCTCCTGCAGCAGCGTGAACCACGCCTCGGTCAGGCAGTGAGTGTGCACATCGATGACCGGGCTCATGGTGGCCAAGTGTCCAGCGTCTAGTGTCGGGTCTCGAGCGTAAACGTATCAGTCGACCTTGGCGCCGGAGTCCTTGATCGCCTTCGCCCAGCGCGGTTGCTCCGCGGCAAGGCTCGCCGCGAACTGTGCCGGCGTCTGTGGCGCGTGCGGCTCCATCCCGAACCGGAAGAGCTGATCTCTGAATTCCGGTGTCGCCTGGATTTTCTGCAACTCGGCGGAAAGCCGCGCCACGATCTCCGTCGGTGTCCCCGCCGGGGCGACGATGCCCTGCCACGCCTGCCAATCGAAACCGGGCACCGTCGCGGCGATCGGCGGAACGCCCGGCAACAGCGTGGTCTGCTTCGCCGCCGACGTTCCCAGTGCAATCACCTTGCCTGCCTGGATGTTCGGCAGCGCGATCGTCGCGTCGGCGAACATCACCTGGATCGCCCCGGCGAGGAGATCGGTCAGCGCCGCAGGCGTCCCCTTGTAAGGGACGTGCTGAATCTCCAAACCCACCTCGGTCTTGAGCGTTTCCATGAACAGATGGTGCGGGCTGCCGCTTCCGACCGAGGCATAGTTGTACTTGCTCGGACTCTTCCGGATAGTCTCGATCATCTCGCGCACGTTCTTCGCGGGAAACGCCGGGTTCGCGATCAGAAAGAAATTGACCGAGCCCACTTGCGAGATCGGCGCGAAATCGCGGATCGGATCGATCGGCGACGGCCGGTACAGCGCCGGACTGATGCCGAGCGTCGTGCTCGTCGCCATCAGCAGCGTATAACCATCGGCCGCCTGCTTGGCGACGAACTCGGCGCCGAGAAGCGTGCCTGCGCCCGGTTTGTTGTCCACGATTACCGGCTGCCTCAGGCTCGCCGAGAGCCGCTCGCCGATCGCCCGCGCGAGCAGGTCGGTGAGCGCGCCGGGTGGATAGGGAACAACCAGCTTGATCGGCCGGTTGGGATAACCCGCCTGGGCAAGGGCATCCGTCGTCGTCGAGACGAACACCGCGAGCGCGCCAAAGGCGGCAACGAATGCGGCAACCGCAACCGAGGCAGCACCGAACGCGGCGGCTCGCAAGAACGGCGCCTGTCGCAGCGCTATCGTCATCAGTCTGTCCTGCGCCCTCGCGAATCGCTCAGGACCGCAGCGTCGCAATCAACCGCTTCGGATGCAGCAGCAGGCCGAGGCCGTCGACAATGCCGGTCGCGACGACATCCGCGGCGGCGATGGTCTCGGCCGACGCGCCTTCCGCCTGCGCCAGCGCGACGCCTACCGCCACGGCGGCAAGCATCCTGCGATCGTTGCGTCCATTACCGATCGCGAAAACGCCGGCCGTGCCGAGGTGTTCGACGTGGGCGAGCTTGGCGTCCGCCTGCCCATCCTGGGAAATGATCGTGATATTCACCGGCAGTCCCGCAAGCTCGGTACCGGCAAGGCCGAACGTGTCCGCCGTGATCACATGGATCGAAAGATGATCGGCGAGCGTCATGAGCGCTTCGCGAACACCGGGCAGAAGCTTGCCGTCGACCGCGAGCGTGCCGTTGTAGTCCAGAACCAGGTGGTGAAGCTCGAGGGCGCCGAACCCTGGAATCGTGAGCGCGATCATCGCGAAAAAGATACTCCATTCCGCGCCGCGGCGCACGTCGCGTATACTGTCGCGGCCCTACGTTCGAAGCTTACGCATGTACGCCGCGACCGTATTCCGCAACCCCGAACTTTCGCTCCGCTGGATTCCCGTCTGGCGCCGCAATCTGCTCGTCTGGCGCAAGCTCGCCATCGCCTCGGTGCTCGGCAACATCGCCGATCCGCTGCTCTACATGCTGGCGCTCGGCTACGGCATCGGCGCCTTCGTGCCGGAGATCGGCGGCATGACGTACATCGCCTTCATCGGCACCGGCATGGTCTGCCAGAGCGCGATGTTCACCTCTTCCTTCGAGGCGATGTATTCGGCGTTCTCACGCATGCATGTGCAGCGCACGTGGGAGGCGATCATCAACGCGCCGGTCTCGCTCGACGACGTGGTTTTCGCCGAATGGGTATGGGCCGCGACCAAGAGCGTGATGTCGGTGATCGCGATCCTGGTGGTCATCCTGCTGCTCGGCTTCGGTCACTCGTGGCTCGCGATCTTCGTCGTCCCGCTGGGATTTGTCACCGGGCTCACCTTCGCCGGCTTCGGGCTCCTGATGAACTCGCTCGCCCGCAACTACGATTTCTTCACCTATTCGCTGACGCTGTTCCAGACACCGATGCTGCTGCTCTCCGGCGTGTTCTTCCCTGTCGAGCAGATGCCCCCCGTGCTGCAGACTGTCGCCGCGGTGCTGCCGCTGTCGCACGCCATCGACATCGCCCGCCCACTCCTCGCGGGCAAGGTGCCGGGCGGCATCGTGCTGCACCTCGCGGTCCTTCTAGCCTATGCCTTCGTGACGTATTTCATTGCCCTGGTGCTGACTCGGCGGCGATTGCTCCGATAACGCGATGCTGTGGGTCAAGTCGCTGCACGTCATCTTCATGGTGAGCTGGTACGCCGGATTGTTCTATCTGCCCCGCCTTTTCGTGTATCACGCGTTGACCACGGACGCGCCCGGCAACGAGCGCTTCAAGGTGATGGAGCGCAAGCTCTACTACGGGATCATGGCGCCGAGCGCGGTGCTGACGGTTGTCTCCGGAGCGTGGCTGTGGCTGGGCTTCGGCATCACCGGCGGATGGCTCTACGCCAAGTTGGCGTTGGTCGCGATCCTCGTGGCCCACCATCTGTGGCTCGGCAAGCTGATGCGCGATTTCCGCGACGACCGCAACCGGCATGGTGATGTCTTCTATCGCTGGATCAACGAGGTTCCCGCGTTGCCCATCCTCGTCATCGTCGTGCTATTGGTTGTATTTAAGCCGTTCTGATATGAATCATTAACCACAGAGGCCACAGAGACCACAGAGAAAATCGCTTTTTGAAAAGCTTGTCTCTGTGTGCTCTGTGCTCTCCGTGGTTCAGGCTTTAATGTGAACGAACAATATTTCGCGCCCTGCCCGCGAGGACTCGAGGCCGCGCTCGCGGAAGAACTCGGTGCGCTCGGCGCCGGTTCGATCGTCCCGACCGAAGGCGGCGTCGCATTCCAGGGCGCGCTCGACCTCGCGTATCGCGCAAATCTGGAAAGCCGACTTGCGAGTCGGGTCCTGTGGCGTGTCGGCGGAGGCGCGTATCGGAACGAGCGCGAGGTCTTCGAGCTGGCGTCTGCCCTCGACTGGCCGCGGTGGTTCCGCGCCGATCGCACGCTGCGGGTCGACGTCGCGGCGACGCGCTCACCGCTGCCGAGCCTGGAATTCGCGACGCTCAAGATCAAGGACGCGGTCTGCGATCGTCACCGCGCCGTCGCCGGAAAGCGCCCGAGCGTGAGCAAGGAGAATCCGGACGTCAGGGTGCACGCCTATCTCACTGCGGACCAGGCGACGTTCTACCTCGATACCTCCGGTGAGCCGTTGTTCAAGCGAGGCTATCGGCGCGAGGCCGCCGAGGCGCCGCTGCGCGAAAACCTCGCGGCGGGACTGCTGCGGCTCGCGTCCTGGCAAGCGGGGACGCCGCTTCTCGATCCGTTGTGCGGCAGCGGGACGATCGCGATCGAAGCCGCGCTGATGGCGCTCGACATCGCACCAGGTCTCAAGCGCACGTTCGGCTTTCAGAAGCTTGCCTGGTACGACGGCCCGACCTGGCAGCGGATCAAGCAAGCGGCGCAGCGTCGCATGCAGCCTGTCGCGCCTTCTGCAATCTACGCCAGCGATAGTGATCCGGCGGCGATCCAGCGCTGCGGCATCAATCTCGCGGCGGCGGGCGTCGCGGGCGCGGTCGTGCTCGAACGCGCCGACGCCCTGTCGCGCGCCGCACCCGAGCCGGCAGGAACGATCGTCACCAATCCGCCCTACGGCGTGCGCCTGGCGGAGTCTTCTCCCCTGACGGAGCTCTACCCGCGGCTGGGCGACGCTCTAAAACAGCGCTTCGCCGGCTGGACGGCGTATATCCTGAGCGGCGATACCCGACTCCCCAAGCTTATCGGCCTCAAGGCCAGTCGACGGACGCCGCTCTTCAACGGCGCGATCGAGTGCCGGCTGTACGAATATCGTCTGGTCGCCGGTTCGGCGCGGGCGATGATAAGATGAGCCTTTTCGCATTTTGATTCTTGCAGGAACCGCCCATGATGCTGCCCAGCCGCCATTACGAATCCGAGCACACCAAGTTCATGCGCGAGCTCCTGCGCAGGCAGCCGGACCTGGTGCGCAAGCAGCGCGAAGGACGAGCGATGTGGTGGGACAAGACGCCGCGCGAGCTCGCCGAGGAACGCGACATGGATGAGGGTCGCGTGGCGCAGTCGCCGTACGTCTATTCGAACCTATAACGCGTTACTTGCCCGCCGACGCTTGACCGTGGATGAAGTAATGCTCGGTCTGGCGGATCTCGGCGCGCCATCCGAGCGTCGATAGCTTCGCCGTCAGCTCTTCGGGTCGATAGAAGAGCTTGACGATGCGAAATTCGCGACCGTCGTTGAGCTTGCGCGTCACGACGCCTGCGTCCCGGCCCGGCAGCACGTGGTCCTTTGCGGTCGAGGTCGGATCGAACGCCGAGTCGATCAGGTATGCAGCGCCGTTGGGCGCCAGTGCCGATGCCACCGTCTTCCAGAACGCCGCGAAGCGATCGTCGGGCACGTGCGAGAGCCAGAAGCTGAAGAACACCGCATCATAGCGCTGCGCCGGCTGCCAGGCGAACAGGTCCGCCTCGACGTACTCGACGTTGTCGGCTGCGACGCGGCCGCGATTGATGGCGATGACTTCCGGAGACGCGTCGACTGAAGTGACGTGAGGGACGCGCGGCGCGAGGCGCCGCGTGAATAACCCCGTGCCGCAGGCGAGCTCGAGCACGTTCTGCGGACGGCGCACGGCGAGCCACGCGTCGAGTGTCTGCTCGACCGCGGCGACTTCCAACTGCCATTGCGCGTTGAACTCCGGCCCACGATCGTAGCGGCCCGTGCGGAACCACCATTCGTCGTACTCGCCGGCCCGAGCGCGGTAGTAACCGATCTGGTCGTGGAGAATGTCGTCGACGGCCATACGGGCGATCATAAGGCATCGGATTGTGCGCGACAACGAAACGGAGCAGTAACGGTCGGCAGCGCCTACCCCATATCGCGCGTCGAGCTCGATCGGAACTCATACCAGGCAACGCGGGCAATCAATCGATGTAGGCCATCCACCGACGGCGGGAAGGAATTCGCAACCGCCAGGACTGCCTAATCACCTAGGGGATCGACGCTATATAAGGAGATTGGATCATGCCCTACAGAGACATTTCGGATCTGCCCAAGGCACAAACGGACCAGTACGATCAGCACCAGAAGGAAGCATTCCTCAAGGCTTTCAACAAGGCTTACGAAGAATACGGTCACGACGAGAGCCGCGCTTTCGCCGTCGCGCACCATGCGGCGAAACAGGCCGGCAAGAAGGAAATGTCGCACTAAGCTTAAGATCGCGGCAGCGACCCCCTCGCTGCCGCGTTTCAAGCGATCAACTGATTCGGACCGCTCAAAGCCCCCGGGCGAGCAGTCCGACTCCCGAGACGACGAGCAAGATACTGACCGCCCCATGGAACTGCCTATTGGTCAGCCGCTGAAATACGGCCAAGCCTCCGATCGCTCCCAACAAGGCAAAGGGCA
>VBCL01000166.1:0-3543 GCA_005888865.1 Betaproteobacteria bacterium
CTTGCACTGTCCCCAATCGTCGACGACGATCTTGTCCATGATGTCGGTGAGCGAGAGCTCGACCGCGCTCATCGTGCCATAGGGGATGACCAGCGCGCCGCGCTCGATCCACGCGGTTTCGAGCAGCGGCGTCGGCTGCTCGAGCCGCGAAGCTTCGACGATGATGTCGGCGCCACCTACGCAGCTCTCCCAGTCTTGGGTCGCGACGACGGTCTTCCCGAGATCGCGGGACAGCCGTGCGGCAAACGCATCGCGGCTCTCCCGCCGGCGCGAGTGCACGCGAATCTCGGCGAAACCGAAGATGCGGTCGAGCAGACGTACATTCCAGTACGCGGTTCCCCGCGCGCCGATATGGCCGAGTATCCGGCTCGATCGCTTAGCCAGATGTCTGGCACCGATCGCGGTGACCGCACCGGTGCGCATGTCGGTCAACCCAGCGGCATCGATCACCGCGATCGGCGCTCCGGTCCGAGGATCGAAGAGGCTCAGCAAGCCCATCTCGGAAGGCAGCCCGTGCCGGTAATTATCGACGTAATCGCTGACGATCTTGACGCCGGCAAGACCCAGCGGGGCGACATAGCCGCGAAGCACGTTGAAGTGCCCGCGGAACGCCGGGTCCGGGGTGAGATGCACGCGCGGCTCGATCACCGTCTCGCCGCGACCCTGCGCCAGGAGTCCCCTCTCGACCGCGGCGAGAATCTCGTCATCGGTGAGCCTCAGCGCGGCGATGTCCGGACCGTTCAGATAATCGAGGTAGAGCTCGGATGCGGCGGTCATCGCGAACGGCGGCAGCGGTGGGTGGAAGGCTCGCCACGACATCATACTCGCGGCGCATATCGGAGTCTGCGCAGCGTCGGGCAAGCTCCTAGGGCAATTACCGATCGTCCTAGCTCTGGCATGGAGAGCGCCTGATAGACAGCCAACCTGATCGAATGGACGATGGAATGATTGCGTCACGAAGGAGAACGGGACATGGCCAAGTACGGATCGACAGCGAGCCGCAAGGTCAAGAAGGCGATGCAGGAGCGCAAGGCCGGTACGCTCAAGAGCGGTCGGTCGCACAAGAAGGTCAAGAGCCGGAAGCAGGCGATCGCCATCGGCCTCTCCCAAGCGAGGAAGCGCGGCGCGAAAGTGCCGAGGAAGCCGAGCTCCAGGAAGAGGTAAGCAAGCGACCTGGCGGCAAAAGCGGTTCCCGGTCTCTGGTCGAATCGCGGGTGGGCCCAACGGGCGCAAGCAGCCCAAACCGGTGGGCTTCCTCCGGTAAAATGCCGCGATGCACGCCACTGTCCTGGTCACCGGAGGCGCCGGCTATATCGGCGCACATGTTGTCGTGGCGCTCGCCCGCGCGGGCTACGCCCCGCTGATCCTCGACAATTTCGCCAACAGCTCCAAGGCCGTACTGCCACGGCTCACGCGGCTCGTCGGCGCCGATGTGCCGCTGATCGTCGCCGACGTACGGGACCGCGCCGCGCTCTCGCGTACGTTCGCGGAGCATCGCATCGAGGCTGTCGTCCATTGCGCAGGGCTCAAAGCCGTGGCCGACGGCGAGGCACAGCCGCTCGCGTACTACGATAACAACGTCGCCGGCTCGATCGCGCTTTCGCTCGCGATGCATGACGCTGGCGTGAGAACCCTCGTTTTCAGCTCATCGGCGAGCGTGTACGGCCAGCCCGAGCGGAATCCTGTCGCTGAAAGCGCACCACTCGCGCCGGCGAACGTCTACGGCCGGACCAAGCGGACCATTGAGGTCATGTTCGAGCAGCTCGAAGCGTCCGACCGGTCGTGGCGCATCGCTCTGCTGCGCTACTTCAATCCTGCGGGCGCCGATCCGTCGGGAGAGATCGGCGAGGCACCGTCCCACGCGCCCAACAACCTGGTTCCGATCCTCGCGGAAGTCGCGGCAGGCCAGCGTTCGCATGTGGACGTTTTCGGCAATGACTACCCGACGCCCGACGGGACCGGCGTGCGCGATTACATCCACGTCAGCGATCTGGCGGAGGGCCACGTCGCGGCGCTCTCGCATCTCGAGCGGCAGCCCGGCCTCGCGACGCTGAACCTCGGGCTCGGTCACGGCGCATCGGTGCTGGAAGTCATCGCCGCGTTCGAGCGCGCGTGCGGCAAGCCGTTGCGGCGCCGGCGATGTCGCGATCTATTATGCCGACCCCGCACGAGCGAACGCCATGCTGCGCTGGCGTGCCCGGCGCGACTTGGACGCGATCTGCGTCGATGCCTGGCGCTGGCGGCTCGCTGCGACGCGCTAGCGCATGCGCAGCGTCACGGTAAGCGGGTTGTGATCGGATGAGGTGACCGCCCAGGAGCTTGCAGTGACGACCTCCGCGTCGCGGGCGTAGATCCAGTCGAAGATCCGGCCCATGAATCGCCGACGCTCGTCGGCTGCGAAAGCGACCGGAACGAGCGAAAGCCGCGACATGACCTCGCGCACCGCCTTCTCGCGAGCGTCGTTCCAGACATTGAAATCGCCCGCGAACACGATCGGGCCTCGATGCGCGGCAAGCGCATCGGCAATGGCGTCGAGCTGCGCGCGATATTCGCCCGTTCCCGGTGCGAAGTTGATCGAGTGCAGATTGGCGACGGCGAGCGTCGTGTCGCGTCCCTCCAGTCGGAACTGCGTGATCAGCGCTGCCTTGGGAATTCCGAGTAGCGGCTCGTACGCGCGCAACGTGCACACGCTCGCGGGATGGACGCGGGTGGCGGTCAGTACGCCGTATTCCGCGCCGGAGTACTCGAACGCACTCGCCAGCACCCAGGACAGGCCGCCGCGCTCGATCGTACCGCGCAGTTCCTTGGCGACCCCGGCTTCCTGCAGCAGCAGCACGTCACTCGACGCGATCAGTCGGCCCAGCTCCGCTTCCCAGCCGGCGTCGCCTTGCTTGTGCAGATTCCACGAGGCGATGCGGACCGCACGCGGATCGAGCGCACCAGCAGCGGTGATCCCGTCGGCCCCATCGCCACATCCCATTTGCCGCTGCGCAACGGTGCCGTCGGGTTCCAGCACGAGCGCATGCTGCCGCTCGGGAACGACCACGCACCCGGCGAGCGCAATACAGCAAGCCACCGCGACTGAACGCCAGGGACGGAGCATGCCGGATGTTGGATGCGGAGCCCCGTCGATGTCAATTCAGCAGCTGCTCCGGGGTCTAACTATGGTCCGGATCGCCACGGCATAATGTAGCCAACAGCCCCGCTGAGGGCGGCGCAACGGCACCCCAGGAACCGGACATGAAACTCTTCGCCCGCGATGCATTGCTGCCCACGGGTTGGGCGCGCGATATCGTGATCGATATCGCGGGCAACGGTGAAATCCGCTCCGTCGACGTTGCATTCGCGACGCCCTCGGATGCCGAACGCGTGCAGGGAGCGCTTGTCCCTGGCATGCCGAACGTCCATTCGCACGCGTTCCAGCGTGCGCTCGCCGGACTGACCGAGCGGGGCGGGCCTCGGACGGACGATTTCTGGACCTGGCGCACCGAGATGTACCGCTTCCTCGAACGGATCGGCCCGGATGAGCAGGAAGCGATCGCG
>VBCL01000166.1:3558-15713 GCA_005888865.1 Betaproteobacteria bacterium
CTGGAGATGCTCAAGGCCGGTTACACGAGCGTGGGCGAATTCCACTACCTGCATCACGATCCCGCAGGCAAGCCGTACGCGAATCCGGCGGAAATGGCCGAACGCGTTCGCGCCGCAGCGGCCGCGACAGGCATGCGCCTGACGTTGCTGCCGGTGTTTTACGCCCACTCCGACTTCGGCGGCGCACCACCGCTGCCGGCACAACGGCGATTCATTCATGATGTCGACAGCTTCCGCGCGCTCTTTAGCGCGCTGGCGCGACAGCGTGGCGACGCGCTGGGCATCGCACCGCACAGCCTCCGGGCGGTCACGCCGACTGAGCTTGGCGAGCTTTGCCAGCTCGCACACGCTGGTGAAGACCGCACACCGATCCACATCCACGCTGCCGAGCAACGCAGGGAGGTCGACGACTGCAGGGCTTGGAGTGGCACATCGCCCGTCCAATGGTTGCTGGACAACGCCGACGTCGACAAGCGCTGGTGCGTCGTGCATGCGACGCACATGGAGCCTGAGGAAGCGCGAAAGCTTGCTTCGACCGACGCGGTCGCGGGTCTGTGCCCGACCACCGAGGCCGATCTCGGCGATGGCGTATTTCCGGCGGTCGACTATCGCGCGGCGCGTGGACGCATCGGCATTGGCGGTGACAGCCACGTCGGCGTCGATCCTTTTCTGGAGCTGCGGCTGGTCGAAGCTTCCCAACGGCTAATGCTCAGAAAGCGCAACGTGCTGGCGCGCGACGGTGAATCGAGCGGCCTCGTCCTGTATCAAGCTGCGCTTGCCGGCGGGGCGCAGGCGCTGGCCCAGCCGGTGGGCGCGATTGCCGTCGGTCGTCGCGCGGATCTGCTGGTGCTCGATGGCGACGATCCGGCGCTGGCCGAGCAGACCCCTTCGAGTCTGCTCGACGCGGCGATTTTCGGGCCTGCCCGGCGCGTCGTGCGCGACGTGATGGTCGCCGGACGCTGGGTGATCGGCGAAGGCCATCACGCGGACGAAGAGGCGATCCTCGCTCGCTATCGACAGACCATGAAGCGTCTGCTGGCATGATCGCAGCCGAGCCCATGATCGATTGCGATCTTGTCCTCGTCAACGTCGCGCTGGCGACGATGCGATCCGGGACGCCGTACGGCGCGGTGCGCGACGGCGCGCTTGCGGTACGCGACGGGCGGATCACCTGGCTGGGCGCGCGCGCCTCGCTGCCGCGCTCGGTTCGCGCCACCGCGGAGCTCGACGGCAAAGGCGGCTGGTTGACGCCGGGCTTCATCGACTGCCACACGCACCTGGTCTACGCCGGCAATCGCGCCCACGAATTCGAACAGCGCCTGCAGGGCGCGAGCTATGAGGACATCGCTCGTGCCGGCGGCGGGATCGTCTCGACCGTGCAGGCGACGCGCTCGGCGTCCGAGGCCGAACTGCTGCGCGCGAGCGAGCCGCGCCTTGCTCGTCTCCTCGCCGAGGGTGTCACGACGATGGAGATCAAGTCGGGCTACGGACTCGATCTCGCCAACGAGCTCAAGATGCTGCGCGTCGCGCGTGGGCTGTGCGCGGCGCACGGTGTCGACGTGCAGACCACACTCCTCGCCGCGCACGCGGTTCCGCCCGAGTACGCCGGCCGCGCCGACGACTATATTGCGCTGGTCTGCGACGAGATCATTCCCGCGGCGGTGCGCGAGCGACTCGCCGACGCCGTGGACGCGTATTGCGAGAGCATCGCCTTTTCGTCGGCGCAGGTGCGAAGGGTGTTCGAAACTGCACAGCGCCTTCGCCTCCCGATCAAGTTGCATGCCGATCAACGCTCCGATCTTGGTGGCGCAGCGCTCGCTGCGGAGTTCGCCGCGCGATCGGCCGATCACCTCGAGCACAGCAGCGCCGAGGGCATCGCCGCGATGGCGCGCGCCGGCACGGTGGCGGTGCTGTTGCCGGGCGCGTACTACTTCCTGCGCGAGCAACGGCCACCGCCCGTCGCCGACTTGCGCGCCGCCGGCGTTTCGATCGCGATCTCGACCGATTGCAATCCGGGCACCTCGCCGACGACCTCGCTGCTGCTCATGCTCAACATGGCGTGCACGCTCTTCCGGCTCACGCCCGAGGAGGCGCTCTCGGGCGTGACGTGCAACGCCGCGCAGGCGCTCGGTGCATCCGACCGGGGCCGGCTGGAGATCGGAATGACGGCCGATCTCGCGCTCTGGGACATCGACGAGCCCGCGGAGCTCGCGTATGCCTTCGGCGCGAATCCACTCGCGGGGATCGTGCACCGCGGCAATGTCGTGCGCTGGCCTTGACGCGCGCGGCCTTTGCCTGCCACATTGGTGCGTGGAGCGCTTCTACATCGCGTTCAATCGTTTCGACGCTTACCTCGTCCTGCACCGGTTGCAGCAGGCAGGGATTCCAGCGCACGTCTTCAACGAGCACATGCAGAGCATCGTCGGCGATGTGCCCCCGGACGTGGCGCAGCCTCAGGTATGGCTGGAGCGTCCCGCCGACCGGTCGCGAGCGGAGACCGTGCTTGCGGCGTTGCACGCCGAGCGGCAGAAGACCGGCAGCGTCCGCTGTACGAGCTGCGGCGAAGACAATCCGGCCAACTTCGAGATCTGCTGGAAGTGCGGTCGCGGTCTGTAAACGCGCCTACGCCGCCGCATCGTCCCTGTCGTCGAGTAGCTTGCGCGCGCGCTTCTCGGCCGCGATGTCTGCCTCGCTTGCCGCGGGCGCCGCCGCGGTGTTGCGCTCGCGTCGGCGCAGGACCATCCACCACACGAACGCTCCCCCCGAGAGCAGCGCGAACGGGCCGAACCACAACATCCAGGTAATCGGCTTGACCGGAGGATCGTAGAGAACGAAATCGCCGTAACGGGCGACCAGATAGGTCTTGATCTCATTATCGCTCTTGCCGGCGAGCGCGAGCCCGCGCACTTCGTGTCGCAGGTCGTCGGCCAGATCGGCGTTCGAGTCGGCGAGCGTCTGGTTCTGGCATACGAGGCAGCGCAGCTCGGACTCGAGGCGCTTGAGCCTCACGTCGAGCGCGGTCATCCCCGGCGCGTTGTCCGCGCCCGAGGACGGTGGCTCCGTTTTGGTCGCCGCTTCCCCCAGGGGCGCAAGCGGGAGCAGCGCGATCAGCAGCAGCGCCGACGCGAGGCGCGCGATCACCGCTGCAGCTCCCGCACCAGCGGCAGGATCTTCTTCTCCAGCGCTTCCGAGGTCAGCGGCCCGATCTGCTTGTAGCGCACGATCCCCGCCTTGTCGATGACGAAGGTCTCCGGTACGCCGTAGACGCCGAAGTCGATGCCCACCCGACCGTCGCGATCGACGAGCGAAGTCGTATACGGGTTGCCGTTCCGCGCCAGCCATGCGGCTCCGTCCTCCGGCTTGTCCTTGTAGTCCAGACCGTACACCGGAACGATCCGCGCTCCCGCGAGCTGCACCAGCAGCGGGTGCTCGACGCGACAGGAGACGCACCACGACGCCCAGACGTTGAGCAGCCACACCTGGCCCTTGAGATCGTCGCTCCCCAGTGACTCGCCAGGCGCATGAAGCTTGGCGAGCTTGAACACGGGAGCAGGCTTGCCGATCAACGGCGACGGAATTTCCTGCGGATTGCGGTAGAGGCCAATCGCCAGGAACGCGACGAGAATGGAGAAGATCGCGAGCGGGATCGTCCAGCGAAGCGCCTTCAGCATCGCACCGGTCTCAATCCGCAGCCGCGGCCGCGCCGGATGCGGCGACGGTAGTGGGCAATTCCCTGCGCTTGGCCGCGAAACGATAGCGCCGATCGGCGACGGCGATGAAGCCGCCCAGCGCCATCAAGAATGCGCCGCCCCAGATCCAGTCGATGAACGGCTTGAGGTAAATGCGCAGGGCCCAGGCGCCGCTCACCTTGTCGGCGACCAGCGGCTCGCCCAGCGATACGTAACGGTCGCCGAGGACGCCGATATCGATCGAGGCGATGGTCATCGCCTGACCCGACGCATTGTAGATTCGCTTCTCCGGCTTCAAGGTCTCGACTAGGCGGCCCTCCTTGCGGACCTCGACCGTGCCGGTCAGTGCGCGATAGTTCGGACCGGGGCCGGGTTGCACGCCGAGGAACTTGAAGGCGTAGGCGCCGACGTCGACGCTCTGCCCAACGTCGAGCCCGACGTCCTGCTCGACTTCGTATCCCTTGACCAGGGTCACACCAATGATGAACACCGCCACGCCGAGGTGCGCGAGCAGCATCCCGTAGTAGGAGGGCGAGTTCGCGGCAAGCTTCGCGACGAGCCCCGGGCGATGCGATCCGGCGAGCCGTTGGTTGAGATGCACGACCGTCGTCACCACGATCCACAGCGCGAGAAACAGTCCCGCGGCGATCAGCGGTGTCCAGCGACCGAGAACGAACGGCAGCACTACCGCGGCGGCGATCGCGACCGCGAGCGCCCAGCGCAGCCGAACCCACAGATCGGGGAGTGTGGCGCGACTCCAGCGCATGAGAGGGCCGATGCCCATCAGGAAGAGCGCAGGGGCGAGCAGCGGATAGAAGACCGCGTCGAAGTACGGCGGACCCACCGAGATCTTGCCGAGGTTCAGCGCGTCGAGAAACAGGGGATAGAGCGTGCCCAGCAGCACGCTGGCCATGGCGACGGCGAGCAGGATGTTGTTCGCGAGGAGCGCCGACTCGCGCGAGACGATCCCGAATGCGCCGCCGAGACCCACCTTGCCGGCGCGGTAGGCGAACAGCGCGAGCGAGCCGCCGATGACGATCGCCAGGAAGAGCAGAATGAACACGCCGCGAGCGGGGTCGGTCGCGAACGCATGCACGGACGTGACCACACCGGAGCGCACGAGGAAGGTCCCCAGCAGCGACAGCGAGAATGCGACGATCGCGAGCAACACGGTCCAGCTCTTGAATGCGCCGCGTTTCTCGGTGACCGCAAGCGAGTGGATGAGGGCGGTGCCGATGAGCCAAGGCATGAACGATGCGTTCTCGACCGCATCCCAGAACCACCACCCGCCCCAGCCGAGCGTGTAATACGCCCATCCGCTGCCGAGCGCGATGCCGATGGTGAGGA
Organism: Betaproteobacteria bacterium; assembly: GCA_005888865.1. Taxonomy (GTDB): domain Bacteria; phylum Pseudomonadota; class Gammaproteobacteria; order Burkholderiales; family Casimicrobiaceae; genus PALSA-1003. The sequence continues at coordinate 8,595 of VBCL01000166.1, forward strand.
ACGCCCAGGCCACCGTCGTCCATGGCCGCGACCAGCGCGCCCAGGTCGCATCCAGCCTGCCGCCCAGCAGCGCGGCAATGGCGAAGGCGAACGCGACGGAGAAGCCCACGTAGCCCATGTAGAGCATCGGTGGGTGGATGACCATTCCCGGATCCTGCAGCAACGGATTCAAGTCGCGGCCCTCGTCGGCGGCAGGGATCAGTCGGTCGAACGGATTCGACGTGAACAGCATGAACAGCAGGAAGCCGACGCTCACCAGGCCCATCACCGCGATGACTCTGGCGAGGAGCGCGGGCGGCAGGTGGCGCGAAAAAACGCTCACCGCGAACGTCCAGCCGGTGAGCATCAGCGTCCACAACAGCAGCGAGCCCTCGTGCGAGCCCCACGTCGCCGCGAAACGATAGCGCAGCGGCAGCTCGGAGTTCGAGTTCGTCGCCACGTTCTGGACCGAGAAATCGTTGCCGATGAACGACGCGGCGAGACACGCGAAGGCGATCACAACCAGGAAGAACTGCGTGCGTGCGGCAGGCCGCGCCAGCGCCATCAGGCGCGAATCGCCCGATGCGGCGCCGGCGAGCGGCAACGTCCCCTGGGTGATGGCGACCAGCAGCGCCAGGATCAATGCGAAATGACCGAGCTCGGGGATCATTTGCCCGCTCCCTTCGTGGTCACCAGCGTCTGGCGCCTTCTTGACCGCGTCGGCCGCCGCGGGCGGCATGTAGTTTTCGTCGTGCTTGGCAAGCACTTCGCTCGCGTGGAACACGCCATCCGAGCCGAGCGTGCCTTGCGCGACCACGCCCTTGCCCTCTTTGAAGAGGTCGGGCAGCAGACCAGTGTATGCGACCCGAATGGTTTGCGCCGTGTCAGTGACCCGGAAATGCACGGTCAGGGTATTGGCCTCGCGTGCGAGGCTGCCGACCTCGACCAGACCACCGATGCGAAACGGGCGGCCTTGCGGCGCTTCGTGCGTCGCGACCTGTGTCGGCGTGAAGAAGAACACGAGATTCGAGCGGAAGGCGTTGAGCACCAGTCCCGCGGCGATGGCGAGCGCAGCGAGGCCGCCGACGATCCAGCCCAGGCGCCGGGTCCGCGGCTTCATCGGGCGTCCTCTCCGGACGCGGCAACGCGCGCGTTGCGCAGGCGGGCCCGCACCGCGATGACCTCCACGACGAGCAGCACCGCGGTCAGCCCGTACGCCCCCCAGACATAGAAGCCATAGCCGCCCATCTCGAAAAATTCGGCCGCGCTCATTCCGCCCCCACGAGGGTGCCCACCCAGGCCGCGCTTTTTTCGCGTTCGAGGATGATCGCCCGTACCCGGGTGAGGGTGATCGCGATCGCGTAGAACCAGACGGAGAAGGTCATGATCAGCATCGCGGTCAGCATGATTGCCGCCATCTTCGGCGCAGCGGTGAGGCTCACGGTCGCGCCCTGGTGCAGCGTGTTCCACCATTTGACCGAGAAATAGATGATCGGCACATTGATCGCGCCGACCAATGCCAGCACTGCGCTCGCGCGATCGGCCCGGCGCGGATCGTCGATCGAATGACGCAACGCCATGTAGCCGAAGTAAAGGAACAGCAGGATCAGCTCCGAGGTCATTCGCGCGTCCCACGCCCAATACGTACCCCACGCCGGCCGGCCCCACAGGGCGCCGCTCCACAACGCTATCACGGTGAACAACGCGCCGGTCGGCGCCAGCGCCTGCGCCATCATGGCCGAGAGTCGCGCGTTCAGCGTGAGCGACATGCCACACCAAAGCGCCATCACCAGATAAATGAACATCGACATCCATGCCGCGGGGACGTGGATAAAGATGATCCGATACGCATCGCCCTGCTGCGCATCGGTCGGCGCGACGACCAGGCCCAGCCACAGCCCAACGATCGCCAGCAACGCCGCTGCAGCGCCGAACCAGCGCGCAAGCCGCTGCGCCACCGGGAAGAAGGATACCGGCGAGGCGTACCTGAACCAATTGATCGAAGTCAAATGCATCTCAATCCAGCGCAATCCGAATGGCCGCCGCGCACGCGACCGGGGCGCCCACGACCGAGGCGAGCAGGGCCGCCCCCAGCACCGACCATTCACCGCCCGCGGCAAGTCCAGCGTGCGTCGCTCCGACCGCGCCCGCGCCGAAGATCAGGATGGGAACGTAAAGCGGCAGGATCAGCAGCGCGAGCAACGCACCGCCGGCGCGCAGTCCAAGCGTCAGCGCAGCGCCTATTGCGCCCAGCAGCGACAGCGTCGGGGTACCCAGAAGCAGTCCCGCAAGCAGCGCCACTGCCTCACTGCCATCGAGTCCGAACTGCAGCGCCAGAATCGGCGAAACCGCTGCCAGGGGCGCGCCACTGGTCAGCCAGTGCGCCAGTATTTTACCCGAGATCAGAGCGGGGAGCGGGTAGGGAGAAAGCGCGATCTGCTCCAGCGTCCCATCGGCGAAATCCGCGGCAAACAGCCGAGGAAGCGACAGCAGCGAGGCCAGCAGCGCCGCAACCCACAGGACACCCGGCCCGAGCGCGCGCAGCAGCGACGGTTCTGCACCCACGCCCAGCGGGAAGAGCGTGACCACGATCGCGTAGAACAGGAGCTGCACGCCGAGCTCGGCCTTGGAGCGCAGCGCAAGTCTCAGGTCGCGTCGGAGCGCCCACGCCACCCCGGGCCACGCGGCCGAGCCGGAACGCGTTTCCTTGGCGCTCATGTGTCGGCCTCCTTGCGCCCGCCTCGCCCGGTGCAGCGGCTCTCGTCGGCCGCAACCGCACTCGCGCGGCGCCGAGCGCTGCGCGCCTTAACTTCGCGCGCCGCGCTCATTTGTACCCCCACGCTTGCGGCCTCATTAACCCATTCGGCCGCTGCGCTGCCCCCAAAAGCGGGGGAGCAATTCGCGCCTTGGGGCGGCCCGGCGGCGCTCATGTCAGGCGCAACGGTTGACTCGCGCCGGCGGGCAGGCCGAGATCCTGGTGGGTCGCGATCACCGCGATGCCGCCGCCGGCGAGGTGCGTCGCGATTACGGTGCGCAGCGTCGCGATACCTGCATCGTCGAGCGCGGTCGCAGGCTCGTCGAGCAGCCATAGCGTCCGCGTGAGGAGCGACAGTCGCGCGAGCCCGATCCGGCGCCGCTGTCCCTGCGAGAGCACGCGCGCGGGCAATGCGCGCTGGCGCGTCAGCGTCCAGACGGCGAGCGCGGCGGCGAGCGCCACGGGCTCGGCCCGCGTCCCGTGAAGGCTCGTTAGCGACGCAAGGTTTTCCTCGGCGGTGAGCTCGTCCTTGAGTGCCGGAACGTGTCCGATGAAAAGGGCCTCCGCGCGGAGGCCAGGCTCGAAAGGGCGGACCGGTGCCCCGCGCCACGCGAGAGTTCCTTGCGTCGCGTGCGTGACGCCGGCAAGGATGCGCAGCAGCGTCGTCTTGCCGCTGCCATTGGCGCCACTGACCACCAGCGCGCAGCCCGGCGCCAGCGAAAAGCCGATTCCGGAGAACAGCGTTGCCTCGCCGCGGCACGCGGCGAGATCGTGCGCTTGCAGCATCGAGCAGCCCCCGGCGCATCGCGAGCGCGGATTATAGCCGAGTGCTCCATCGCGCCTAGCCACTCTGCGTGTGCTCGATGTGCTAATGTTCCGCACGCTTGAATCCGGACCAGGCCTCGATGCTCACGACCCGACCGCGTCTTGCTGCGCTTGGCATCCCCGCCTTGAGTCTCACGCGCATCGGCGCGGCGGCACTGATCTGCGCCGCACCGTGGGCCGGCGCGCAGATCACCGACATTCATCCGCGATCGCCGCTGCCGGACGCGACGATCCGCCAGTTCTATTCGGTGACCTTTACGCCGGTCAATCCATACAAGGGATTGCCGGTCCTCTGGACGATCACTCCGGGTTGCCTTGACGGGACCGGGCTCAACTTCACCCCGCAGAACGGCATCGCCAACAGCGCCAGGATCACGGGTCTGCCCGCGCTGCGCGGGACCTTCGACTGCACGATCGTAGCGCAGGACGCTGGCGATAACGTGGTCAGCAAGCGCTATGAGCTCAGCATCGTCCGGGGATGTGTCTCGCCACGGATCATCAGCGAGCCACCAACAGGGGTCGAGCCGGGGGTGCCCTACAGCTTCACCGTTGTTGCAGCCGGCAAACCGCCGATCACGTTTGCAGCGCTCGGCCTGCCGCCGGGATTGGCGATCGATCCTGCGACGGGCGTGATCGCGGGAACGACCGCGGCGGCAGGCGCATACTCCGTAACAGTCATCGCCAACGGGTGCGGGCGCTCCGCGATTCAGAACCTGACCCTCGTCGTCGGCAAAGCTCCCGTCAGCCTCACGCTGTCGAACGCGCCGAATCCGGCGGTTTTCGGCCAGGACATCACCGTTGACGTCCATGCGACGGGAGGCGCGGTCGCACCGAGCGGCACGGTGCTCCTCTGCGTGATTGCCTCCGGGGAGTTTTGTGCCGCCCCGGTGGGCGCGCCGCCTCCGGGAACGCCTGCGAGCCTGATCCCGCCGCTCGTAAGCGCGACGCTCGATGCCGGCGGTAGCGCAGCCCTTACCCTGACCGGCCTCGCGATACAGAACTACGTGCTGCAGGCCTATTACGGCGGCGACGGCACTCACGATCCGGCCGCCTCGGCGTCTGTCGACCAGTTTGTGATCAAGGGCGTCGTGTTCCCGCCGGCGCGGCGCTCGCTGAACGCGCCCGCCGCGGCCCCTGGCGCCTCTGTCGAGCCGATCCCAACGTTATCGATGCCGATGCTGGCAGCACTGTCTTTGGCGATCGTCGGCATCGCCGCCGGCCGGGTACGCCGGCGCGGTTAAAGCGCGCCGTGAGGTCTCGCCTCCCCGCACTCATCAGGCGGCTGGCCGGGCGCGCCGGCCTCGCTAAAGCGCGCGCCGTGGCGGCCCGCCTACCGGGGATCGTCACGCGGCTCGCCGAAGCGCCGCGCGCGCTGGCGGGCCTCGCCATCATCGGGATCTTCCTGCTGCATCCGCTGACGGACTTCGGCAAGAGCACGTTTACATTGCTCCCCAAGCTCGAGGGGCTCGCCTACGACGCGCGGCTCAAGCTCACCCTGCCCAACACCGGCGACCCGCAGGTCGTCATCATCGACATCGACGAAGCGAGCCTGCAGCGGCTGGGCCGCTGGCCCTGGTCGCGCGACAAGCTTGCGAAGCTCACCACGCAGCTCTTCGAGCGTTACGGCGCGCGCGCGATCGGATTCGACATCCTGTTTGCCGAGCCCGACCTCTCGTCCGGAATCGCCGTGCTGGACAACCTGCGCGAGGGCGAGCTCAAGGCGAACCCGGCCTTCGCGGCGTCGCTCGCCCGCCTGCGGCCCCGGCTCGACTTCGACGCCCGTTTCGCCGACGCGATCCGCGGCCGGCCGGTCGTGCTGGCGATGGCGTTTCCGGTGGAGGCCGAGACGCAAGGCGTGCTCCCGCCGCCTCTTTTTGCCGAAGCCGACATCGCCGGCAAGTTGATTCGAATCGACCCCGAGCACGGCTTTGTGTCGGCCCTGCCGGCGCTGACGGAGGCCGCCGCGGCCAGCGGTCACGTCGATCCGTTTTACGATCCCGATAACCAGGTGCGCCGGGTACCCATGGTGAAGCGCTACGGCGCCGGTTATTACCCGGCCCTTTCGCTCGCGGTAGTGCGGACGGTGGTCGAGGCCAAACGCGTAACCCCGCACTTCGACAGCGAGCGCACGCTCGACGCGCTCGACGTGGGCGGCCTCACCGTGCCGGTGGACGAATACGGCATGGCGTTGATCCCGTTCCGCGGCAAGTCCAAGACCTTCCGCTTCGTTCCCGCGAGCGACGTGCTCGACGGCAGCCTTCCGCAGAACGCATTCCCGGGAGCGATCGCGCTCGTTGGCACCAGCGCCAAGGGCCTCAAGGACCTGCGGCCGACGCCGCTCGATCCGGACTTCGCGGGCGTCGAAATCCACGCCAACCTGATCGCGGGGATGCTCAACGGCGACGTCAAATCGATACCGGCGCGCGCCAACGCGATCGAGGCCCTGGTGATGATCCCCGCAGGGCTGCTGGCGCTCTTCGCGTTGCCGTATCGCCGGCCGCTGCTCAACGCGCTCGGCGTCGTGACTCTTGCCGCGATCGTGATCGCGCTCAACTTCGCCCTGTGGATTCGCTGGAGCTACGTGATCCCGGTCGCGACCACACTGCTCATGCTCGCGGTGCTTTTCGCGTGGAACATGCTGGCAGGCTTCCTGCGCGAGGGCGCCGCGATCCGAAAGCTGTCTACGATGTTCGGCGAGTACGTTCCCCCGGAACGTGTCGCGCAGATGCGCGAGTCCGGCGAGCGCTTCAGCATGGAAGGCGACAGCCGCGAGCTGACGGTCCTGTTCTGCGACGTTCGCAATTTCACCGCGCTTTCCGAGAATCTGGCGCCGCGCTCGCTCTCGGCCATGCTCAACGCGTACCTCACGACCATGACCGAGCTGATTCACGAGCATCGCCACGGCACCATCGACAAATATGTCGGCGATTCGATCATGGCGTTCTGGGGCGCGCCCGAGCCCAATCCCGAGCACGCGCGAGGCGCGGTCGAGGCGGCGCTCGCCATGCAGTCGCGCATGCCGCAGCTCACGCAGGCGTTTGCGCGGCGCGGCTGGCCCGCGTTCAGCATCGGCATCGGCATCAACACCGGCACGATGAGCATCGGCGACATGGGCTCCGCGTTCAGGAAGGCGTATACCGTTCTCGGTGACGCGGTCAACCTCGCATCGAGGCTCGAGTCGCTCACCAAGGAATACGGCGTTGGCATCATCGTCGGCGAGAACACCGCGCGCGCGATGCCCGACTACGCGTGGCGCGAAATCGATCGCGTGCGCGTCGTGGGGAAGGCGACGCCGGTGACGATCTACGAGCCGATGGGTCCGGCGGCGAGCGCCGAAGTCGATGTCGAGCTGGCGTCACACCGCCGCGCGCTTGCGAGCTATCGCGAACGCGATTTCGACGCGGCGGAAGCGGGCTTTGCTGCGCTTGCCGCGGCGCATCCTTCCACCGCGCTCTACGCGTACTTCCGCACGCGCTGCGCTCTCTACCGCTCGAGCCCTCCGCCGTCCGCCTGGGAAGGCGCGATGGTGTTTGCAACGAAGTAGCGGCGCGAGCAGCGAG
>VBCL01000167.1 GCA_005888865.1 Betaproteobacteria bacterium
GTTAGGCGAGTGCAGATGTGCGAAGCGGGGAAGGCTTGTTCAGCCATCCCCGCCTCGAAGGCTACAAATTATACCTTAGCAGTGGACTTCCTTCAATCGAGGTCAGGCGGCGCGCTCCACAGGGCGCTGTCGGGCGTTACGAGCAGGCCCGGATGCCTCATTTGTCAACTGAGGACCCGCAGCGAGGCGCGAGACAGTACACAGTTTAGTCCGACGAGCGCCGAGCGCGCATTGGCCAATGAGCGCAACAAAGCAGACGGGTCGCGCAGTAGCCCGGCGGCGCTCTGTTAATACGCGGCGCTGAAGCCACCATCAACCGCAAGCAGATGCCCGGTCACGTAATCGGCCGCCGACGAGGCGAGGAACACCGCCGCGCCGGCAATTTCTGGCGGATTCGCCCAGCGCCCTGCGGGCGTGCGGCGCGCGACCCAGGCCGAGAATTCGGCGTCGGCGACCAGCGGCGCGTTCATTTCCGTGCGGAAGAATCCGGGCGAGATGCCGTTGACCTGGATGTTGTGCGGCGCGAGCTCGACCGCGAGCGCGCGAGTGAGCATCCGTACCCCGCCCTTGCTGGCCGCGTAAGGGACGATGTTCGGCCGACCGAGCTCGCTCGCGAGTGAGCACAGGTTGATGATCTTGCCGCGCCGGCGCTGCTTCATGCCGGGAATGACCGCGCGCGCGACGAAGAACGGGCCGTCGAGATTGGCGGACATCAACGTCCGCCACTCGGCATCGCTGAAGGTTTCCAGCGGAGCCCGACGATTCATCGCTGCGTTGTTGACCAGGATGTCGATCGGCCCGTCGCGCTCGAGCGCCGCGATGGCAGCCCCAACGGCGTCGGACTGCGTGACATCGAAGGGAGCGACCTCGACCTCCAGACCATCGCGGGCCAATGCCTCGGCCGCCGCGTCGAGCCGGGCACGGGCGCGGCCATTGAGGACGACACGGGCGCCGGCATCGCAGAGCCCGCGTGCAATCGCGAGACCGAGACCCGAGCCGCCACCGGTGACCAGCGCGCGGCGGCCGGAGAGATCGAACGGATGAGAAGGCGAAGGCATCGGCAACCCGCGACGCCGTCCGTCCTTCGACAAGCTCAGGACGAACGGCTTAAAGCTCCTGATTTGCTAGCGTAACCCCAGGACGTCCTGCATGTCGAACAGGCCCTTCGCTCCGGCGGCGCGCTTCGCCGCGACAAAGCGTGCGGCGCGCAGGGCGCCTTGCGCAAAGTTGAGCCGGGAGCCTGCCTTGTGCGTCAACTCGAGCCGCTCGCCAGCGCCGGCGAAGATCACGCTGTGGTCGCCCACGACATCGCCACCGCGCAAGCTGGCGAAACCGATCGCGCCCGGCTTGCGCTCGCCGGTCACGCCATTGCGGCCGAACACCCCGTCCGTCTTGAGATCACGGCCGAGCGCCTTGGCCGCCGCCTCGCCCAGCAGCAGCGCGGTGCCCGAAGGCGCATCGACTTTGTGGCGGTGATGCATCTCGACGATCTCGACGTCGTAGTCCGCGCCGAGGAGCTTCGCCGCCTGCTCGACCAGGCGAAGGAGAACGGTCACGCCCACGCTCATGTTGGGCGCGAAAACGATCGGGACGCTATGACCGAATTCGGCGAGCGCCTGCTTGTCCGCGGCGTCGAGTCCGGTGGTGCCGACCACCGCCGCGACGCCCGCGCGGGCACAGACGCCGACGTGGGCGACGGTTGCTTCCGCTCGCGTGAAATCGATGAGGACATCCGCCCCGGCGACGGCGGCGGAGACATCGGCCGAGACAACGACGCCGGTGCGATGCCCGGAGCGCTCGCCGGCGTCGCGACCGAGGATGGGGCTCGCCGGGACGTCGAGCGCGCCCGCCAGCGCGAGGTCCGGCTCCATGATCACCGCCTGGAGCAGCGTCTGCCCCATGCGGCCGCCGGCACCGGCGATCACCAGTTTGATGGGAGGTGCTATTGCCACCAGCCGAGCTTCTTGAGCAGATCCTCGAGCCAGTTTGTCTGACCGGTCTTGGGTGCCGTCGACAGCGATTTGTCGAGCGCTGCGTCGCCGCCACCCGCACGCGCGACCTCGGCCGGCGGTGGCGGCATTTCGTCGCCTTCCCACCGAGCGAGCTTGTCATCGACGAAATAGACGGTGAACTGGCGGTGCTCGAGCGTTTTGCCCTGGCGTCGGAACTCGTACGCGTAATCCCAGCGATTGGCGTGAAACGCGTCGGCAACGAGCGGCGTGCCCAGCGCGGATTTCACCTGCTGCCGCGTCAAACCGACCTTGAGGCGCTCGACCTGATCCTGGGTAACGTAATTGCCCTGATTGATGTCGAGTTTGTAGACGCCCAGGTTCGGCAAGTACGAGCAGGCGCCGAGCATCAGGGTCAGCGAAACTGCGCCAAGGACGCTGCGCATGGGGATAGGGTTGCTGCCAAAAGACGACCGGAAACTATATCATAGCCAGGTTGGCCGTCCGCTTCGGGCGTTTCCCTCGGCCACCTTTGCCCCACCATGACCACGTCGCACGACCTCAAGAATGCGGGCCTCAAGGCGACGCTGCCGCGGCTGCGGATCATCAACCTGTTCGAGCAAAGCAAGGTTCGACATCTCACTGCCGAGGATGTCTACAAGCAGTTGCTCGCCGAGGGGGTCGATGTCGGGCTCGCGACCGTGTACCGCGTCCTCACCCAGTTCGAACAGGCGGGGCTCTTGATCCGCCATCATTTCGAGTCGGGCAAGTCGGTGTTCGAGCTCAATCAGGGTGGCCACCATGACCACCTGGTCTGCCTGCAATGCGGCCGCGTCGAGGAATTCTTCGATTCCGAGATCGAAAAGCGCCAGATGAAGATCGCCCGCGATCGCGGCTTCGAGATCAGCGAGCACGCGCTTTATCTGTACGCCGAATGCGTGAAGGTCAAGTGCCCGTACCGGAAGGTGGGCGGACAGCATTAGTCCCTTATCGGGCGGCTACAATGGCTCGCGGCGGTTGAAGTCGGCGAGCCGAAACCCGAGCAGCCACAGCGCTGCGAAATAGGCAATCCCACCGGCGCCGACGACCCACGCGATGCGCGAAGCCTTGGCCGCGAGCCCCGCCCGGATCCAGAACTCGTCGGGCCCGGCGCTCCACCACAGCACGGCGCCCAGGACGATCAGCGCGATGGCGATCCGCCCGAGAAACCCTCCCCAGCCGGGAAGCGGTACATAGATCCCTGCACGCCGCAGCGCGCGATAGAGCAGCAAGGCGTTGAGCGTTGCGCCAATCGACGTCGCGAGCGTGAGCCCCGCGTGCCCGATCTGGAACATCAGCACAACCGCGAACGTCTGCGCCACGAGCAGGCTCAGAAACGCGGTGCGTACGGGGGTCTTCATATCCTGACGCGCATAGAAACCCGGCGCGAGAATCTTGACTGCGATCAACCCGAGCAGGCCCACGCTGTAGCCCAGCAACGCGGCGCGGGTCTGCCAGACGTCGTTCACGGAGAACCGGCCGTACTGATACAACGTTGCGACCAGCGGCGCCGCGAGCAGCGCGAGCGCGAGCGCCGCGGGCAAGGCCAGCACGATCGTCATGCGCAGGCCCCAGTCGAGAAGCTCGCGATACTGCGACGGGTTCTCGTCTTGATAGTGCCTCGCCAGCGCGGGCAGCAGGATCGTCCCCAACGCAACCCCGAGCAGCGCGCTCGGAAACTCCATCAAGCGGTCGGCATAGGTGATCCAGGAGATCCGGCCGTCGCCGAGTAACGCGGCGAGCTGCGTATTGATAAGGACCGAGATCTGCGCCGCAGACACACCGAGCAACGCCGGACCCATCGCCGAAAGCACGCGTCGCACGTCCGGATCGCGCCAGACGAGTCGCGGACGCGGCAGCATGCCGAGCTTCGCCAGCGGCCGGACCTGCAAGGCGAGCTGGGCGATGCCGCCGACGGCTACACCCCACGCCAGCGCCATGATCGGCGGATCGACATGCGGCGCGACGAAGATCGCCGCGCCGATGATCGAGAGATTGAGAATCACCGGCGTGAACGCGGGAATCGCGAACCGGCGATACACGTTGAGCATCCCGCCGGCGAGCGAGACCAGCGAGATGAAGAGCACGTAGGGGAACATGATGCGGATCAGCTCCCCGGTGAGCTCGACTTTGCCGGGCGTGCGAGCGAACCCGCTCGCGAGGAGATAGACGAGCCACGGCGCCGCGAGAACGCCCACGACCGAGACCGCCAGCAGAACGAGCGCGAGCAGTCCGCCGACCTTGCCGAAGAGCTCCCGAGTCGCGTCGTCGCCGCGCTGGCGGCGGCACTCCGCGAGGATCGGCACGAACGCTTGCGAAAACGCACCCTCGGCGAACAGGCGGCGGAGGATATTCGGCAGCCGGAACAGCCCGGCACCGAAGACAACCGCCTTCAGGCTCTCGCGCGCGAGACCCGTGATGCGCGAGAGCAGCGTCATCGCGCTCACCGTCGACAACGCCTTCAGCAGGTTCATCGACGCTGGCTGCGATGCGCGGCGCGGGACAGACAGGAAGATGATGCCGAAGGCATGCGAGGACGCGCCGGGTAACCTTGCAAAAATCGTGAAAAACGACTATTATGCCCGGTCCTTTTTCCTCACTCCAGAAAAGCGGAAATTTTCATGGCCAACACCGCCCAAGCCAAGAAGCGCGCCCGGCAGAACGAGGCGACGCGCAAACGCAACGCGAGTCTCCGGTCCGCGCTGCGCAGCGCCGTCAGGAACGTCAAGAAGGCAATCGCCGCCGGCGACAAGGCCGCCGCGACCAAGGAATTCCAGGCGCAGCAATCGGTGATCGATCGCATCGCCGACAAGAAAATCGTGCACAAGAATCTTGCATCACGAAGCAAGCATCGCTTGGTTCACGCGATCAAGTCGATGGCTTGAGCACCGCGCCGATCAGCGACCGAAATCCGTGAACAGGAGCGCCGCGAGGGCGCTCTTTTCGTTTCGGTGCCTCCCCACTGTGAGCCGCGGCCAAGTCCTCGGACCCGCGGCGCCCATGCTAATATGCTGTTTTAATAGAGGTTGAATTGTCGGATTGAAGCGCAATCCGGGATTCGCAAGCCTCCCCGATCGTACGCATGGTGCCCAAGCATTTCCTGCAGTTCAGTGACTTCAGCCGCGACGAGCTCGACTACCTGTTCGACCGCACGCGCTGGATCAAGGAACGTTTCAAGCGCTACGAGATCTACCAGCCGCTGCGCGATCGAACCCTGGCGATGGTGTTCGAGAAGGCTTCCACGCGCACGCGCGTCTCGTTCGAGGCCGGCATGAACCAGCTCGGTGGGATTGCCATCAACCTCAATCGCGGCGACACACAACTCTCGCGCGGCGAGCCGATCGAGGACCTCGCGCGGGTCATCTCGCGAATGGTCGACGTAGTCATGATTCGCACCTTCGAGCAGGCGATCATCGAGCGCTTCGCGGCGCATTCCCGGGTGCCGGTCATCAACGGGCTCACCAACGAGTATCACCCGTGCCAGATCCTCGCGGACGTCTACACCTACGTCGAGCACCGTGGCTCGATCGTCGGCAAGACCGTTGCCTGGATCGGAGACTCGAACAACATGTGCCGCACGTGGCTGCAGGCCGCGACCATCTTCGATTTCAAGGTGCACGTCTCGGCCCCGCCCGGCTACGACGTCGATCCCGCGTTCGCCGCCGGGTATGACGCGCGACATCTGGAGTCCTTCGCCGATCCGGTCACCGCTTGCCGCGGCGCCGACCTCGTCACGACCGACGTATGGACCAGCATGGGTTTCGAAGCTGAGAACGAAAAGCGAGCCAGGGCGTTCGCCGGTTGGATGGTCGACGCAAGGATGATGCACGGGGCAAAACCCGACGCGCTGTTCATGCACTGCCTGCCCGCCCACCGCGGCGAGGAAGTGGCCGCCGACGTCATCGACGGACCGCAGAGCGTGGTCTGGGATGAGGCAGAGAATAGATTGCACGCCCAGAAGGCCTTGCTTGAGTATCTCGTCTGCGGGCGCATCAAATCGTAGGAGCTGACAATGATCGACCACATCGGAATGAGCGTCACCGACGTCGCGAAGAGCAAGGCGTTCTATCGCTCCGCGCTTGCGCCACTCGGTTATGCGGTAATCATGGAGTTTGCGAACGATGTTGGCTTCGGCGTTCCGCCCAAGCCCGATTTCTGGATCGGCCCGACCGGGGACGACGTGCAACCGACCCACATCGCCTTTCGTGCCGACAGCCGCAAGCAGGTCGACGCATTCTACAAGGCGGCCATGGCTGCCGGCGGGCGGGACAACGGGCAGCCCGGGCTGCGTCCGGAGTATCACGCGAACTATTACGGCGCGTTCGTGTTCGACCCCGACGGGAACAACATCGAGGCCGTATGCCACGCACCGGAGTGACGGGCATTCGCGCCGCGCCATGGCGCATCCTCGCTCGTTTCGGCGTGGCGACGGTGGCCCTCGTCCTTAGTGCGGCCCACGCACAAAGCTGGCCCGATAAGCCGATCAAGTTCGTCGTCGCCGCGCCTGCGGGAAGCTCGATCGATGTACTGGCGCGCGTCATCGGCGACAAGCTCAAGGATCGGGTCGGGCAGTCGATCGTGGTCGAGAACCGGCCCGCGGCCGGGGGTACCGCCGCCACCGACTTCGTGGCCAAGTCGACGCCGGACGGCTACACGATGCTGATGTCGTTCAACGGCCCGCTCGCCTTCGGTCCGCATCTGTACGCCAAGCTCCCGTACGACCCGCAGAAGGACCTCGCGCCGGTGATCATCACCTCCAGCCAGCCCAACGTTCTGGCGGTGACCGCGAACCTCCCGGTCCATTCGGTGAAGGAACTCGTCGCGTACGCAAAGGCCAATCCGGGCAAGCTCAACTTCGCCTCGGTCGGCAACGGCAGCTCGTCACACCTGACGATGGAGCTCCTGAAATCAACGGCAGGTATCGACATCGTGCACGTGCCGTTCAACGGTTCGCCGCCCGCGGTGACAGCGACGATGCAGGGCGAGACGCAGATGATCTTCGCCGTCATGCAGCCGCTGCAGGCGCAGATCCAGGCCGGGCGGTTGCGCGCGCTGGCGGTTACGACGAAGACACGCTTTCCCTTGCTGCCCGATCTGCCAACCATCGCCGAGAACGGCTTTCCCGGCTTCGAAGCGCTGGCCTGGAACGGCGTGCTCGTTCCGACCGGGACACCCCGACCTGTCGTTCAGCGGCTCAACAGTGAGATCAATGCGATTCTCAAGGACGCAGGCGTGAAATCGGCGCTGAATGCGCAGGGCTTCGAGCTCATCGGCGGCACCACCGAAGACTTTGCGAACCTGATCAAGAGCGAATCAGACAAGTGGGCACCGGTGATCGCGAAGACCGGCGCCAAGATTGACTGAAATGAGTTGACTAAAATGAGTTGGCTGAGATGAATCGACCAAGATGAGACGGCTGACATGAAGATCGTGCTCGCGTATTCGGGGGGCCTCGACACCTCGGTGATCCTCAAATGGCTGCAGGACACCTACCGCTGCGACGTAGTGACGTTCACGGCCGACATCGGCCAGGGAGAGGAGCTCGAGCCCGCACGCGCCAAGGCCAGGGCGGCCGGCGTGCGAGAGATCTATATCGAGGACCTGCGCGAGGAATTCGTTCGCGACTTCGTGTTTCCGATGTTCCGCGCCAACGCGATCTACGAAGGCGAATACCTTCTCGGCACGTCGATCGCGCGGCCGCTGATCGCCAAGCGCCAGATCGAGATCGCGCGGGAAACCGGCGCCGACGTGGTGTCACACGGCGCAACCGGCAAAGGCAACGACCAGGTGCGTTTCGAGTTGGGGTACTACGCCCTCGAGCCGGGCATCCGGGTCATCGCACCGTGGCGCGAATGGGATCTCACGTCGCGCGAGAAGCTCCTCGCTTACGCGGAGGCGCACGCGATCCCGATCGAGATGAAGCATCGCGGCAGCGGGGCGCCCTACTCGATGGATGCGAACCTGCTGCACATCAGCTACGAAGGCCGCGCGCTGGAAGACCCGGCGCTGGAACCCGAGGAAGACATGTGGCGCTGGACGGTCGCGCCGGAAAAAGCGCCCGACGCCGCCGAATATCTCGAGCTCGATTACACGCGGGGCGACATCGCCGCCATCAATGGCAAGTCGATGACGCCGGCGCAGGTTCTCACCGAGCTCAACCGTCTCGGCGGCGCTCACGGCGTGGGCCGTCTCGACCTGGTCGAGAACCGCTATGTCGGGATGAAGTCGCGCGGCTGCTACGAAACGCCGGGCGGGACGATCATGCTCAAGGCCCACCGTGCCATCGAGTCGATCTGTCTCGACCGCGAGGTCGCGCACCTCAAGGACGAGCTGATGCCGCGCTACGCCAGCCTGATCTACAACGGATACTGGTGGTCGCCCGAGCGGAAGATGCTGCAGACGATGATCGACGCCTCGCAGGCCTCCGTAAATGGCCGGGTGCGGCTCAAGCTCTACAAGGGCAACGTGATGGTCGTCGGGCGCGAGTCGAAGGTCGATTCGCTGTTCGACCCGGCGATCGCCACCTTCGACGACGATCGTGGTGCGTACGACCAGAAGGACGCTGCCGGCTTCATCAAATTGAACGCGTTGCGCATGCGCATCGAGGCGATGCTCGCGCGCAAGCCCACGAAGTAACTACGCAGGCAAATCATCACCTTGCGCCGGCGGACGGCGCCGGCAATACCCGATGGTGCTCCACGACGTAGCCTTGAATGGCCCGATAATAGCGCCCCCGTGCCGGCCTGACATAGGCGCCTCGCATCGCCGTCGTCGCCAGAGTGGCCTATACTTAGAGCTGCTGCGTGGCAGCATGCTGTGGTGGTGGCCTATGATGAAACTCGATCACGTGCAGGACTGGATCGACCTGGCCTTGGGCATCTGGCTATGCGTCTCTCCGTGGGTTCTCGGCTTCCCCGATGATATGAAACTGGTCGCATGGAGCACCATCGCCGTTGGCGCGGTGGTGATCCTGGTTTCGACGGCGGCCGTTGCGTTCCCTGATCCGATAGAGGAATGGATCAACATCGTACTGGGCGTGGCGCTCATCGTCTCACCCTGGGCGTTGGGCTATTCGGATCACCAAGTCGCGACGATGAGCGCTTTCGCTTCCGGCCTTCTGATCACCGGGTTTGCGACCTGGGCTCTGGAGCACATGACGCACTTGCTGAGTAGGATGCTCGGCAGGCAGAAGACATCCTGACGAAGCAGCCGCGGCCACTCCCGCGGTCGAGGCCTCGACGTCAGGTGCGCCGATCTTGCGACACCGGCATTGCGCCGGTTAGGTGGGTTTGATACCCGCATTTGTTGACAACGACAAAGGCCGCCCCCGGGCGGCCTTTGTCTGCGCCGCGGATCGTGCTAGCGTCAGACCTTTCCCGCCAAGCCCTCATCCCATGCCCTCATTCGACATCGTCTCCGAAGTGAACCAGGTCGAGGTCCGCAATGCGCTCGACCAGGCGAACCGGGAGATCTCCACCCGCTTCGATTTCAAGGGTTCCGACGCGCGCGTCGAGCACAAGGAAAAGGAGCTGACGCTCTACGCCGATGACGACTTCAAGCTCAAGCAGGTGACCGACGTGCTGCTCGGAAAGCTCACCAAGCGCAGCGTCGACGTGCGCGCGCTCAAGTTCGGCAACGTCGAGAAAATCAGCGGCGACAAAGTCAAGCAGGTCGTGACACTGCGCGTCGGTATCGAGCAGGAGCTCGCCAAAACGATCGTCAAGCACATCAAGGACAGCAAGCTCAAGGTCCAGGCCAGCATCCAGGGCGATGCGGTGCGCGTGTCGGGCGCCAAGAGGGACGAGCTGCAGAATGCGATCGCGCTGGTGAAGAAAACGGTCACCGACTTCCCGGTCCAGTTCGGGAATTTCCGGGACTAGCTCCGGTCCGGCGCGCTGCCGTGCTCCCGGAACGTCTGCTCGCCGGCCCGGTTGCCTTGCGTCACTTCACGGCGGCCGATGCGCCGCGGGTGCAGCTCCTCGCCGGAGAACGCGAGGTCGCGGAGTCGACGGCGCTCATTCCGCATCCGTATCCCGATGGCGCCGCTGCGGCATGGATCGCGACGCACGAATCGGCCCGGGCGAAGGGCACCGAATTCACCTACGCCATCACCGAAAGCGGCGAGGACGTGCTGATCGGTGCGATCGGGTTGCGCCCCGGTCCAAGCGAGCATGAGAGCTTCGGCTGCTGGATCGGACGGCCGTACTGGAATCGCGGCTACGCGACCGCCGCGGCGCAAGCGATCATCGTCCTCGCGTTCGAGTGGCTCGATCTCGACGAGCTGACCGCTTCGCACCTTGCGCGCAATGCCGCTTCGGGCCGTGTCATGGAGAAATGCGAGATGCGGCTGCTCCGTACCGAGACGCGCGACCACCGAGGCATGCCGGAGGAATTCTGCGTCCGCGGCATTACCCGCGAGGGCTGGGCACGCGTCGTCGGCTCGGATGCGCCCGGGCAGCGTCCACGCGTGGCCGAAACCGCGAAACGATAACCGTTACGCGAGATCGGCGAGCAACGCGCTGCGGGTGTCATCCGCAACCGGATCGAGCGCGGCGCTGTATTGCGGGTGATCGACGCCGATCGCCAGCCCGCTGCCGGCTTTCAGCGCCGAGATCATCGCTGGGGCCAGCTCGAAACGCAGAAAATGCACCGATGAGGTCTTCTGGTCACTCTCGCGCTCCAGGTCTTCGTCCGCGATGGCGTACACACGCGGCTGACCCTCGATCTTGATCCACACCCGGTCCTCGATCCCCTTCAACCGCGCCAGCGCGCGCTTACGCTCCTCGACATCCTCGTATTCGACCTGCATCGTCGCCTTCCAGTTGTTCCCGTCGGGAACCAGCGGATTGTAGGTGTCGAGCTCGTCCTGGATGCCGGCCTCCTCGAAGATCCTTTCGATGCGAAGCATCTCCTGGACCTGGTAGCGGATCGTGAGCTCGTCCTCGAAAAGCAGAACGAGGTGCTCGCCCAGATGGACGCTGCGCGGCTTCTTGTGCGCGAGGACGCGCGCACGAAAGTCCTTGCGCTCCCGGGCGTAGGCCTCCAGCGTCAGGAGGCTGTCGCGCGAAATGCGAGGCATTCGACGTTATCCTTTCATGCCAGCCCGTAAGCGATGCGCATGAGCGTCAACGGATGCGCCTTGCGCGCGCGTTGGGCACGGCCCGAGTCGCGCGCGGCTTCGTCGATGCCTTGCAGGATCGCGCGGGCAGCGATCGGACAGTCCGAGCTCAAGTAGTCCGGGTCGGTGTCTGCCATCTGTCGGAACACCGGCCTGCCGATGCGCATCGACGCGGCATAAAACTCGGTCTTCACGCCCCACGTTCCGTCGTGCCCCGAGCAGCGCTCGACGGTGCTCACCGTCGTACCGGGTACCCACTCGAGCGCTTCGCGCGTTTTCTGGCCGATCTTCTGGACGCGCGAGTGACACGGAACGTGATAGGAGACCCTGCCCAGCGGAGTCTTGAAATCCCTCTTGAGCAGGCCATCCTTGTCGCGCAACACGAGGTACTCGAACGGGTCGAACATCGCCTCGGAGATCGCCCGGATACTCGCGTCGTCGGGAAACAGCAACGGAAGCTCGGTCTTGAACATGAGCGTGCACGACGGTACCGGCGTGAGGATGGCATAGCCGTCGTGCGCCAACGCCGCGAGGCTCGCGGCGTTGGCATCCTTCATCCTGAGCACCGACTCGAGGTCACCCAGCTCCAGCTTGGGCATCCCGCAGCAGGCCTGCCGCTGCGCGATGACGTAGGGAATCTCGTTGTGATCGAGGATCGCGATCAGATCGAGGCCGATCCCCGGCTCGTTGTAATCGACATAGCAGGTCGAGAAGATCGCGACCTTGCCTGGCGTGCGCCGACCATCCCTGACGGGCCAGGCGACGGTCCTCGGCGCTGCGTCGGGAAAGCGCTTCACCGCGTAGGGCGCCAATCTGCGCTCGCGATGCACGCCGAGCATCATCTCCATCGCCCTGCGCGCGGCAGGCATCTCGGTGGCCCGATTGACGGC
>VBCL01000557.1:0-463 GCA_005888865.1 Betaproteobacteria bacterium
CATTCGAGCCCTGCGTGGGAGCGGTAAGGGGCTGTGGGGGCGATCGATCAAACGCACGATTCGATCGATGCGTGGGGAATGGCGCTAACGCCGCTCGGGGAGTTACCGTCGAACGCGCGGGTTACTGTCGATTCTGCGCCGATCATCTACTACCTCGAGGATCACCCGAAACTGGCCGCTCGCTTTGCGCCGGTATTCGACGCGGCGGCCCAGGGCGCGCTCTCGATTTTCGTTTCCACGATCACGGTGGCTGAGGTCGTCGCAGGACCGCTGAAGGCGGGCAACGAAATCCTGGCCGCCCAGTATTGCGAAGCGCTGCGCGGCTCGAAAAACTGGGAGATCATTCCGGTCACTGAAGAGATCGCTATTCTTGCGGCGCGGATCCGGGTGATCCGTAATCTAAGACTGCCCAATGCGATTCAGGTAGCGACCGCGGTGGCTACAGCTTCGGTTGCCTTGGTGA
>VBCL01000557.1:483-2959 GCA_005888865.1 Betaproteobacteria bacterium
AAGGTGCGAGAAATCAAAATCATTAGTTAGGCACATTCCCGGCCTCGCGCAATGACACGTATTGCGCGGCCTATAGCGGGTTCGCCGGGTCCGCCTCGGCCGACGCCATGTCGAGGCCAATTAGACGCGATACGCGGATCGGCACACCGGGCCGCTGAAGCTGTTCAACTTGCGCTTGCAGTCGGCTGTCCGTCATCGTCATCCTCGAGCGCAGGCGTACGTACTCCGCCCACGACGCGATGACATAGCGCTCGACGTACCGATCTTCCTCGCCGAGATCGCGGTACACTCGCCAACTCGTCGCGCCGTTGCGTCTCCGTGTCGGACCTACGCGCCGAATGGCGCGCACAAAGCCGTTGCGGTTCGACGCATCGATCCGATACTCGATCTGGATCAGCACGGGCCCGTCGTCGGGCAGCGGTTCGCCGGTGATGGTGAGCTCAGGCAATTGAGCACCGGGCATGACATCGGACTCCTTGCCCATCTCGACCGCGACGCGCCGGTGGACGAGGTGCAGGAGGACGAGCGCCCCTGCAGATACCGCGAGAGAGATGCGCACGCCGGCCGCCGACGCGAGCGCGCCCCAGAGTGCGCTTCCGACGGCGAGACTCGCCTGCACCGCGACCAGATTCATCGACACGGCGCGAGCACGCACCCACGCGGGAGCTGTGCTTTGAGTCCCCGCGGACAAGCTGGCAAACACGGAAACCCACGCCATTCCGCAACCGAAGACGCCAACAAGCGCAACCCCGGTGTAGCGCGTCGCAGCGACAAGCAGCAACGCCACCGTCCATAGTGCAACCCCTGACAGCGTAACGACGTTCAGCGTGAGGCGCTGCAGGTGCCTCGGCAGCCACAATGCGCCCGCGACGGCGCCTGCACCGAATCCCGCGGACAGCAATCCGTAACCGCCTGCGCCCAGACTCAGCTCATCGCGGGCGATCACGGGTAGCAACGCCCACAGCGAGCTCGCACAAACCGCGAAGCTCAGGTTACGTACGATGAAGGAGCGCATCGCCGGCGAATGTCGCGCATAGCGCACTCCGCTCATCGCACCCGACAGCAGCCGCTCCGGTACACCCGGAAGAGCAATGTCGCGGCCCCTGTGCTTGCGGATTGCGAGGATCATCACGATGAAGAACAGAGCGCTCCCGACCAAGGCGCTGCCCGAGCCGAACCACGCGGCAACGGCCCCCGCCAGCGCCGGACCAACGGCGCGCGCGACGTTGAACGCGACGGCGCCCAACGCGACGGCGCGGGCCAGCTCTGTGCGCGGCACCAGCTCGTTGATACTCGCCTGCTGTGCCGGCAGATAGAACGTGAAGCCTGCACCGACGACGAACGTCAGCAAAAGCAGCGATACGGGACCGACCACGCCCGCAAGGGTCGCAACGCCCAGGAGAAGCGTGGCGACGAACAAGCCGATCTGCGTGACAAGAATCAGCCGCCGCCTGTCGACGATATCGGCAAGCGTGCCGGCGATCAGACCGAACAACAGCGCGGGTGCCGTGCTCGCGGTTTGAACGAGCGCCACCATGAACTCCGAGGGCGTCAATGTCGCCATCAACCACGCGGCGATGGTTGCCTGCATCGTGTAGCCGATCGCAGCGCCTACCGAGCCGAAATAGAAGAGGCGAAAGGCGCGGTTGCGTAGCGGTGAGGATTCGAATAGCCGCGATACAACCACACCATAGCGGGCAGTCAAACCGTTGCGGGGCATTGCGTTGCGTCGCTGTCGCGAAGACCGACGTGCTAGCTCGGATCGCGCTCCCTCAACTCATCATCGGTGACGCTGCGGCGCGAACCCACGACTTCGATGGTCGGGAAGCGATATAACGGCCTTCCGTCCACGAACTCCCCGGTGAACACACCAACGTACGACGCTTCTGGACTGCCGAGCCTCGGCGACAGCGTTGTGGCACATCCGGCGAGTCCGACAATGAGGAGAGCCAGAATGGCAAATCGCGCGCGCCCATCGGGGCACTCGAGCTGCAGCCTACGTGGGTGCACGATGCCTCCTGTTGCATCCGGTTCTTGCTCTGCGTAATAGTATCAAGAACTGGCAGGCCGCCCTGCCACCTCTTCCTCGCCGGCATCGTCCAGCGCGTGACAGCCTGTTTGCGCGCTGCCTCGAACCGGTTGTCGAGGATCGAGTAAGAACGCGGCCGGCCCGTTTCGTTACCGATCAGCGCCAAGCTTGTCACCTTGCAGGCGCCGCATCGCATAGAATAACTCAGGGGCGCACCGGGAGACGAGGCAATGAGACATGCAGTTTCAGGTATCGCGGCGCTGCTGTTGACGGTGGTGGTCGCTGCCGCGCCGGCAACCGCAGCCGACACGCAGGTCGTGCTCTATTCGGCCAATGACGACACGGTTAACAAGCTCGTCGTCGACGGGTTCAAGAAGGAGACGGGCATCACCGTCAACGTCGTCTCCACCGGATCGGGCGTGCTCTTTCGTCGCATTGCCTCGGAGG
>VBCL01000134.1 GCA_005888865.1 Betaproteobacteria bacterium
ACCCGGCGCTCGCCGTGCAAGGCATCTACAGCGACCCGGCGACCGGCATCCGCGTGTTTGCGGGACAACGCGCCGAGACGTTCTACATCGACCTGGGTGCGGTCTTCGACACGCTCAACCTGCGCCGATACCCCCCGCTGCTTACCGCGGCAGAGGATGCCAACGATGCGGCCAATCCCTTCGGCGTGAACCGCTTCAGCGGAGCCAATGTCAGCACCATCGCGATCGAGGTACCCATCACCCGCGTCACCAGCGACGGCCGTCCCGCGACCACATCGGCCAACCCCGTGATCGGCATGTACGCCAGCACTGCGCGGCAGAAAGTGAATGTGGCGCGTAGCCATGGCGCGACGAGGGTCAACGCGGGTCCGTGGGTGCAGGTATCGCGGATGGGAAATCCTCTGGTCAATGAGCTCATCATTAACACACCGGAGAAGGACAGCTGGAACGCGGCGGAACCGGAAACCGAAGCACAGTTCCAGGCGTTCTACAAGAACCCGGTCATCGCTACCGCGCTGAACCTGGTCTACGGCGTGCCCATTGTTCCGATCAACGGTTCACCGGCGTCCAACCGGACCGATCTGATGAGCATTCTGCTCAAGTATCCAGGCCAGGCGCTGGACGGATCGAACTGCGGGTCCCCCTGCGCGGAACTGTTGCGGCTCGATTTGCGCGTTCCGCCCACGGCGCCCGAGAGCCAGAACCGACTGGGTGCAGCGCTGAGCGCGGACAAGGCGGGCTGGCCGAACGGGCGACGCCCCAATGATGATGTGACCGACATCGCGATCCGCGTGGTTGGCGGGACGAACTACATCGCCGCCCGCGCCGGCGACGGCGTCAACTTCCTGGCCGGTGCGCCGGGCGTTCCGGGGGTCGACGTCACGGCGAACGGCATCGCCAGGAACTTCCCGTTCCTGCCCACGCCGTACGACGGCAAGAATCGCCGGCACGTCGACTGCGATGAAAGCGGGCCGGGCGCCAATCCTTGCGGACCTCTGGTGCCTTGATAGGCTCGGCGAGCTGATAGAGCGACTCACGGCCCGGGGTCACACCCGGGCCACTTTCCGACGGTAGATCAAGGATGACCATGCGGATTACGGCGGTGATCGCGGCGCTGCTCGTCGTCGGCAACGTGTTCGCCGTGCCCTTCCTGCCGACAGATGATGCGCAGGTGCTCGAGCACCTTCCCGGCCGCAACACCGCGCAGTTCCGCGAGCTCAAGTCCTTGCAGGCCGCGGCGGCACAAGCGCCGAACGATCTGACCCGCGCCGCAGCGCTCGCCACTGGATACATCCGAGCCTCACGGCTCGAGGGCGATCCCCGTTTCCTGGGTTACGCGCAAGCCGCGCTCGCTCCGTGGTGGAAAGATCCTGCGGCACCGACCGCGGTATTGATTCTGCGCGCGACCATCCTGCAGAGCAGTCACCAATTCGATGCCGCAGTCGCGAACCTCAACACGGTGCTGCAGCGCGCACCGAGGAACGCGCAGGCCCTGCTCACTCGCGCGACGGTCCTGACCGTGCAGGGAAAGTATTCGCCGGCGCGCGAGGATTGCACCAGGCTGTTCGGCATCGCGCCGGAAATCTACGCCGTGATCTGCGCCACGGCGATCGACGGCGTGACCGGCAAGGCGAGTGCCGCGTATGCAGGCCTGCAGCGCACGCTGCTGGCGTTGCCGCATGTCGATGGCGCTGCAGCGGTTTGGGGGCAAACGCTGCTGGGCGAGATCGCGCACCGCCACGGCGACTCCGCGGACGAAGGACATTTCCGCGCCGCGCTCAGCGCAGGCGACAAGGACCTCTACTTACTGGGCGCCTATTGCGACTGGTTGCTCGACCAGGGTCGCGCGGCGGAAGTGATTCCGCTGCTCCAGAACGAGACCCGCGTCGATCCGCTGTTGCTGCGCCTCGCGTTGGCGCAACAGGCGCTCAAACGTCCCGAAGCCGCCGCCTCGATCGAAACGCTGCGCGCGCGCTTCGAAGCGAGTCATGCGCGAGGCGACACCGTGCACCAACGGGAGAACGCACGGTTCGAGCTCTTCCTGCGCGGCGACCCTCGGCGTGCGCTCCCTTACGCCGTCGCCAATTGGCAGGTGCAGCGCGAGCCTGCCGACCTGCGCATCCTCGCGGAGGCGGCGGCCGCGGCGAACGATGTGGCTGCGTTGGAGACCGTGCGACGATGGCTGACCGAGACCGGTCTCGAGTACGAGGCGGTGGCAGCGCTGGTCGGTAGCGGGAGCAAGGCGCAATGAGGCGCGCGTTGCTGATCGTCGCCGCGCTGGCTGGCGCGTGCCTGGGCTCGCCGGCGCACGCGCACAAGCCCTCCGACAGCTATCTCACGCTCAAAGTCGAGGACGAGAAGATTGCCGGCCAATGGGACATCGCGCTTCGCGATCTCGACGTCGCGCTGGGTCTCGACGTCAACCAGGATGGCGACATCACCTGGGGCGAGGTCAAGGCGAAGCACGGCGACATCGCCGCCTATGCTCTATCGCGCCTGCGGCTGGGCCCCGCCAGTGCGCCATGCCCGGCGCAGATCGCCGAGCAGGCGATCGACAACCACAGCGACGGCGCCTACGCAGTGTTGCGCTTTGCAGCGACTTGCGCCGCCGCGCCCAAGACTCTCGCGGTGGACTATCGCCTGCTCTTCGATCTCGACCCGCAGCATCGCGGGCTGATCCGTCTCGAATATAAAGGCGTGACGCGCGCCGGCATCCTGAGCGCCGAGCAGCCCGAGCAAAAGTTCACCCTGGCGGAACTGTCGATGTGGGCGCAGTTCCTCGACTATGGCAACGAAGGCGTGTGGCACATCTGGACCGGCTTCGACCATATCCTGTTTCTCCTGTCGCTGCTGTTGCCGGCAGTGCTCGTTCGCTCACGCGCGTCAGGCTGGCGCTGGGAACCGGCGGGAGATTTCCGCGCCGCGTTCCTGGATGTAGTGAAGGTCGTGACCGCGTTCACGCTGGCGCATTCGATCACGCTGTCACTCGCGGCGCTCGGCGTGGTGAGCCTGCCCTCGCGCCTGGTCGAGTCGGCGATCGCGTTGTCCGTGGTGCTCGCCGCGCTCAACAACATCTGGCCGCTGGTCTACGAAAAGCGCTGGGTCATCGCATTCTGTTTCGGCCTGGTCCACGGCTTTGGTTTCGCGTCGGTGCTGGCCGACCTGGGCCTGCCGCAGGAATCGCTGCTCATTGCGCTGGTGGCGTTCAACCTCGGCGTCGAATTGGGCCAGCTGGCGATCGTCGGCGTCTTTCTGCCGGCTTCGTACGGGTTGCGCGCCACCGGCCTCTATAGGCGACTGCTTTTCGTCCGCGGGTCGGCCGCCATCGCGCTGGTCGCGCTCGTCTGGTTGACCCAGCGTGCATTCAACGTGCAGCTGATTGGCGGCTGACAGTCCGAAGCCGGAAGAGCGGACCGGTACGGCTGCCTGCACGAGCCGGCATCGTGGGCTTCCACTGGCACGATCTGCGGCACGTATGGGCAACGGTCCCGAGATGGTGCGCTGCGATGCACCTTGCGGCGGATCTATTCGATATTTGCTTCCACCCGCGCTTCTCGAGCGTCTCGACCGCGGGACCGATCGACACGCGTTGCGCGACGCGCAAGGACGGTCTTCACGGCCTCGACCACCCGTTCCACGGTGAATCCGAAGTGACGAAACAGCTCGGCGGCCGGCGCGGACTCGCCAAAGCGGTCGATGCCCACGACCTCCCCCGAGCGGCCGACATACTTGCGCCAGGAATCGGTCACGCCCGCTTCGACTGCAACGCACGGCAGCTCAGGCGGTAACACGCGTTCCCTGTAGTTTTCCTCCTGTCGATCGAACACGTTCGTCGAAGGCATCGACACGACACGGACGGAAACCCCGCCTATCGCGAGCAGTCGCTGCGCTTCAACGGCGAGCGGTACCTCCGAGCCGGTGGCGATGATCACAGCGTGCAGCGCGCCGTCCGGCTCGACCAGCACATAACCGCCGCGCCGGATATTCGCGGTCTCCCTCGACAGACGCGGCTGAAACGGCAGGTTCTGCCGGCTGAATAACAAGCTCGTGGGACCGTCGCGGCGCTCGATTGCGGCCGCCCACGCTACAACCGATTCCTTGGTATCACACGGACGCCAGACATCCATGTTGGGGATGAGCCGAAGCGTGGCCGCATGTTCGATCGGCTGATGCGTCGGCCCGTCCTCGCCCAACCCAATGGAGTCGTGGGTAAACACGAAAATCGTGCCGATTCGCATCAGCGCCGCCATCCGCAGCGCATTGCGGCAGTAGTCGGAGAACGTGAGAAACGTGCCGCCGTAAGGGATGAATCCGCCGTGCAGCGCCAGGCCATTCATGATCGCGGCCATGGCGAACTCGCGCACGCCGTAATAGAGGTAGTTGCCGCCGCAGTTGCGCGTAATCGCCTTCGAGCCTGACCACAGCGTGAGGTTCGATCCCGCGAGGTCAGCCGAGCCGCCGATGAGTTCCGGCAGACCCGGCGCGAGCGCCTCGATGGCGTTTTGCGACGCCTTGCGCGTCGCGATCGTTTCCGCCTTCTCCTTCGCCTTGGCCATCAGCTCGCGCACGCGCGATTCGAAACCCTCCGGCAGCTCGCCCTCCACGCGGCGCTCGAATTCGCGCGCCTCCGCGGGATAGGCACGCGCGTATTCGGCGAACTTCCGCCGCCAGATCGCCTCGGCCACAGTCCCTTGATCGCGCGCATCCCACGCTTGGTACACATCCGCCGGGATCTCGAACGGTGGGTAGACCCATCCGATCGCCGCGCGTGTTGCGGCAACCTCTTTGTCTCCCAGTGCGGCGCCATGCGCCTCGTGCGTCCCGGCTTTGCCAGGTGAGCCCTTCGCAATAATCGTCTTACAGCAAATGAGCGTAGGCCGATCAGCGACCGCCCTGGCGGCGACGATGGCTCGGTGCACCTCCTCGCTGTCATGCCCATCGACGCTGGGCAGGACGTGCCAGCCGTAGCCCTCGAAACGTTTCGGTGTGTCATCGGTAAACCAGCCTTCGACGCGGCCGTCGATCGAGATACCGTTGTCGTCGTAGAACGCGATCAGTTTGCCGAGCCCCAGCGTCCCCGCGAGCGAGCACGCCTCGTGCGAGATACCCTCCATCATGCAGCCGTCGCCCAGGAGCACGTACGTGTAGTGATCGACGATGGCGAAGCCTTCGCGATTGAATTCGGCGGCGAGCAGTCTCTCCGCAATCGCGAAGCCCACGGCGTTGGCAATGCCCTGCCCGAGCGGACCGGTCGTCGTCTCGACACCGGGCGTGACGCCATATTCGGGATGTCCGGGGGTCCTCGAATGGAGCTGTCGAAACCGTTTCAACTCGTCAATCGACAGGTCGTATCCGGTCAAGTGCAGCAACGCGTACGCAACATCGAGCCGTGACCGTTCGAGAGCACGAAGCGGTCGCGGTCGGCCCACTTCGGGTTCGCCGGGTTGTGTCGGAGGTGCCGGCGCCACAACACCTCGGCAATCTCCGCCATGCCCATCGGCATGCCGGGATGACCCGAGTTTGCCTTCTGCACGGCATCCATCGCGAGCGCGCGGAGTGCGTTGACGACACCGCGCTCCAACTGACCCGTAGTCTTTCGGACGGTAGCTGCGTCGTTCATTCTGTGCTCCAAGCTCAACCTGCCAACGCCTGCTTGCGACGCTCGATCAGCCGCCAGATCATCGGCGTGAAGATGAGCTGCATGGCGAGATCCATCTTGCCGCCCGGGCACACGATCGTGTTGGCGCGCGACATGAACGACCCGTCCAGCATCGACAGCAGATAGGGAAAATCAATTCCGCGCGGATTGGCGAAGCGGATCACCAACATCGACTCATCGGGGGTTGGGATGAACCGGGCTACGAACGGATTGGACGTATCGACCACCGGTACACGCTGGAAATTGACGTGCGTGTGCGTGAACTGCGGACAGATGTAGTGCACGTAGTCATGCATCCGCCGCAAGATCGTGTCGGTTACCGCTTCGGTGGAATAACCCCGCATGGCCTTGTCGCGGTTCAGTTTCTGGATCCACTCGAGATTGATGACGGGCACTACGCCGATCAGCAGATTGTCGGTGATCACGGCGCCGTGGAGACCTTCGTAGAACATCACATCGGTGTTCTCCGGAAGTTGCTCCCACGGCGTAAACGTGCCCGTCTCCTGCTTGAAGGGCCGCGCCTCTTCGGCATCGTGCAGGTATTTGCGCCGCCGGCCGCGCCCGGTCTCGGCGTAGGCGCGAAACAACTCGGCCAATTCCTCGAACAAGTTCGCTTCCGGGCCGAAATGGCTGAAGTCATGGTTGCCGCGCTCTCGGTGATCGGCCATCCTCTGTTTCATTTCAGCGCGGTCATGGCGGTGAAAGCTATCGCCCTCGAGGAACGCCGCCGTCACGCCTTCCCTGCGAAAGATCTGCTCGAACGTGCGCATCACCGACGTGGTCCCGGCGCCCGACGAGCCGGTAATTGCGATGATCGGATGCTTAGTGGACATGCGGCTGTCCCCGGTTAAATAGCCGCGCGAAACAGGCCGCGTACACCGAAGAGGGGCGCATCGTACTCGCGCAAATTGTGGTCACGATGATGTTGTTCCAGGCGCTCGACCTCGGTGCGCGAGCCGAAGATGAACGCGACGCGCTGATGCAAATCCGCGGGCGCCATTTCCAGCACTCGTTCGCGTCCGGTGCTGGCGCGTCCATCGGCCTGTTCGACGATGAATGCGATTGGATTCGCCTCGTAGAGCAAACGGAGCCTGCCCGCCATCGCGGCATTCCTGGCGTCGTGCGGATACATGAACACACCGCCGCGCATAAGAATCCGATGTGTCTCGGCGACCAGTGAAGCGATCCAGCGCATGTTGAAATCCTTCCCACGGGGGCCTGGCTTGCCGGCGAGGCATTCGTCGACGTAATGTCTTACCGCGGGTTCCCAGAAGCGGCTGGTCGACGCGTTGATTGCGAATTCGCTCGTCACGTGCGGGATCTTCAGGTTCGGATGAGTGAGAATGAACTCGCCGAGCAGAGGATCGAGCGTGAAAGCGTGGACGCCGGTGCCGACCGTAAGGACCAGCATCGTCGAGGGGCCGTAAACAGCGTAACCGGCGCAAACCTGGCGACTGCCCGGCTGCAGGAAATCAGTAACCGCAGCCGAGGCACCTGGATTCGGTGCACGCAAGATCGAGAAGATGCTGCCGACCGACACATTGACGTCGATGTTCGATGAACCGTCGAGCGGATCGAAGACGAGCAGGTATCGGCCCCTCGGGTACTGCGCCGGTATCTCGAACGGCGCTTCCATCTCCTCGGACACCATCCCGGCCAGGTGGCCACCCCATTCGTTGCAGCGTACGAACAGGTCATTTGCCACGACGTCGAGTTTCTTTGGGGTTTCATCGCGGGCGTTGGCGGTCCCGGCGTTGCCAAGCACGCCGCCAAGCGCGCCATGGGCGACCGCCCTGGAAATCGCCTTACATGCGAGAGCGATGTCAAGGATGAGCGCGTTCAATTCGCCGCTCGCGCCCGGGTAGCGGCGGCGCTCCTCGATCAGGTACTGCGTGAGCGTGGTGCGATCGGCGAGCATGGCGAGCCCCTTCAAGCCTCGACGTTCGTCGATCGCGGTTCGACCGGCAGCGCGACGAGTTCATCTACGCCGCCGATGATCCAGTCCGGACGCTCTTTCGCGAGTCGCCCGAGGTCGGCGTAGCCATAGTCGACTGCAGCGATTAGGCAACCCGCGGCCCGCGCTGCGGCGACGTCCACCGGGGAATCTCCGACGTAGAGCATCTCCGTGGGCTCGACCTGAAACCGTGCGCTGGCCGCAAGCAGCAGGTCCGGTCTCGGTTTCCGCTCCTCCGCATGATCGGCACAGAGCACGAAGGCAAAGAATCGTGACAACTTCGCGGCATCGAGCAAGGGAGAGGTAAACGCGGTTTCCTTGTTCGTCACGCAACACAGCGGTATACCTTCAGCTTTGAGCGACTGAAGCCCTGCCATCACCCCCGGATACACGCGGCTGCGATCGAACAGGCGCGCCGCATAGACTCGCCGAAACTGCGAATGCGCAACCGCCAGAGCCGCGGGCCCCGCAACTCGGTCGATGCTCTCGATAAGCGCGCCCTCGACCAGCCGCTCGATTCCCTCCCCGATCAGCGCCTCGATCTTGAGTCTCGCGAGCGGTGAATAACCGAGGAGCTCCAGCATCGTGTTCGCCGCCAGCGCAAGATCGGGCGCGGTATCGACAAGCGTGCCATCCAGGTCGAAGGCGGCCGCGCGAATCCGCTCAATGAGCCTCGACATCCGCTTCCTCCAGTGCGCGCGTGAGTTCGGTTCGCATGTCCGCGATTGTCTGTTCGTAGTTAGTCGAGCCAAAGATTGCCGAGCCGGCGACGAACGTATCCGCACCGGCACGGGCAATCGCCGCGATATTCTCCACCTTCACGCCGCCGTCCACCTCGAGCCAGATGCTGCGATTGGCCCGGTCGATGCGACGTCTCGCCTCGGCGAGCTTGTCGAGCGCACCCGAGATGAACGACTGTCCTCCGAAGCCGGGATTCACCGACATGATCAGTACAAGGTCGAGCTTCTCGAGCACGTGGTCGAGCCATTGCAGCGGTGTCGCCGGGTTGAACGCCAGTCCGACCCTGCAACCGCAGTCGTGGATCAGGTCAATCGTGCGGTCGACATGTTCGGAGGCTTCAGGATGGAACGTGACGATGCTCGCGCCGGCCTTGGCAAAATCGGGAACGACCCGATCCACTGGCTTCACCATCAGATGTACGTCGATCGGAACATTGACCAGTGGATGAATCGCCGCGCAGACCATCGGTCCGATGGTGAGATTCGGCACATAGTGGTTGTCCATCACGTCGAAATGGACGAGGTCGGCACCGGCCTCCACGACAGCGGTAACCTCCGCGCCAAGGCGGGCGAAATCCGCGGAGAGAATACTCGGAGCGATGCGTGCCTTCACGGTGCTCTCCTCTCCGATGTGGAGACATGCATAGCAACGTCGTGAAGCGAGCGAAGCTCGGCGACCCCGAGCCATGGCCCGCCCACCGCCTCGGCTTGCTCGGACGGCAGCGGATAGGCCGCGTCTCCGAGATAGGGAAGCTCGAGATTCGCTCCGCCAAAGTCGTCACCCATTGTCCATTGCGAGGGTGTGACGACGGTGAAGAGGCCAGCCGCTTTTGCAGCGCGCAGGCCATTTTGCGAATCCTCGAACGCCACGCATCGGTCGGCAGGCAGCCCCAGTGTCGAA
>VBCL01000135.1 GCA_005888865.1 Betaproteobacteria bacterium
GCTGGAACAGAAATCGCACCACCACGAGCTCTGCTCGTGCGGCATCGTCAACTGGGCGTGCCGAGTGGCCGACGGCGTCGATGCGTGCATCCTGGCGGCGCGAGACGAGCTGCGCCAGGGCGCGCACTGCATCAAGATCATGGGCTCCGGTGGTGTTGCGTCGCCGACCGACCCCATCTGGATGAACCAGTACCGCGAAGACGAGATCCGGGCGATCGTCAACGAATGCACCGAGCGGCGGACCTACGTTGCCGCGCACTGCCATCCGGCGAGTGCGATCCGGCGCTGCGTCGAGTTCGGCGTGCGCTCGATCGAGCACGGCACGCTGATCGACGACGACACAGCGAAGTTCGTCGCCGAGCGCGGCGCCTACATCGTGCCGACGATGGTCGTCATCTTCTCGCTGGTCGAGATGGGACGGGAGCTGGGCTTTCCGGCGGCGAGCCAGGAAAAAGCCGAGTACGCGTCCAAGCAGGCGTTGTCGGGCATGGACAAGATGCGCCGAGCCGGTGTGAAGGTCGGATTCGGCACCGATCTCCTCGGCTCGACCTACACACAGGAATGCCGCGAGTTCACCATCCGCAGCGAAGTGTTCTCTCCGATCGAGCTCCTGCGACAGGCGACTTCGGTCAACGCCGAGCTAATGATGCAGACGGGCAAGTTGGGCTGCATCGCGCCCGGCGCTCACGCTGATATGCTCGTGGTCGACGGCGATCCGCTCAAGGACATCTCCCTGCTCGCCGCGAACGGGAAGAGCTTGCGCCTGATCGTAAGAGGCGGGGAGGTCGTGAAGGACGAGTTGCGGTAGCACGACCGACGCGGTGCGTCACCGACGCCAGTGCCGTTGCCTTACACCGCGCGCCGCAAGCCCCTTGGCCTGCGCCTGGCGCGAATCCAGGCAGACTCGCGCATCCATGCGACGAGCTCGGTCGCCTCGAGTGGTTGGCTCAGCAGGAACCCTTGGATCACGTCGCAGCCAAGCTTGCGCAACCCCTCCAGCGTTGCTTCGTCCTCGACGCCTTCGGCGACGACGGAGAGGCCCAGGTTGTGCGCGAGCTCGATGGTCGACCGAACGATGAGCGCATCGCTCGTGTCGCCCATCATTCCCCGGACCAATGACTTGTCGAGCTTGAGCTCGTGCACGGGCATACGCCGCAGGTAAGCGAGCGAGGAGTACCCGGTGCCATAGTCGTCGATCGCAAGCCTGCAACCGAACGCGCTCAGGCGCTCCAGGCTCTTGATGCCGCGGTCGGGATCGTGGAGGATCGCGCTTTCCGTGATTTCCAGAGATATCCACTCCGCGGCGCAGCCGTGTCGTTCGAGCAACGCCGCAAAAAGGTCCGGCAGGTCGGCGTCCATAAGATCGTGTGCCGAGATGTTGATCGAGACGTTCATCGGCACACCGTCTCTGCGCCAATCCGCGCACTGTGCGATGACATTCGCGAGCACCCATTGCGTCACCGCACGGATATAGCCTGTCTGTTCGGCGAAAGGGATGAACTCGCTTGGCGCAACGAGTCCGCGGACGGGATGCTGCCAGCGCACCAGCGCTTCTGCGTGATGCTCGCCGACGCTATTGAGCGCGACTTTCGGCTGGTAGACCAGGCTGAGCTCGTCGTGATCGATGGCCCGACGCAGATCGTTCATCAGCATCAGGCGCTCACGGCTGTACTCGTCGTAATTGTTGTTCCACACGGCGTATCCCAGCTTGTTGCGTTTCGCGGCGTACATCGCCACGTCGGCATGGCGCAACAGGACCGAGCGTTCGCGGCCGTGCTCGGGGAAGACCGCGATACCGATGCTCGCGCGCACGTCCAGATGATGCCCATCAGGAATCATCGGCATCTCGAGCGCGTGCAGAACCGCCTTGGCGACGCTCTCTGCGGCGGCCGCGTCATCGCCCGGCAGAACAATCGCGAACTCATCGCCACCAAGACGCGCGACGGTATCGGTGCGCCGCTTCAGCACCTCTTCCAGGCGCGCCGTGACCGCGCACAGTATCAGGTCGCCGATGGGATGCCCAAGCGTGTCGTTCACGTACTTGAAATGGTCGAGATCCATCAGCAGGACGGCGACGGCGGTATGGTTGCGCTCCGCAGAGGCAATCGACTGGTCGAGACGGTCATTGCAGAGCGCACGGTTGGGCAACCGCGTCAGGGCGTCGCAATAAGCAAGATCCTTGATCCGCGATTCACGGCTCGCGATGCCATCCTGCATAGTGCGAAACGCCGCGGCCAGGTCGCAAATCTCCACTACCCCGGACGGAGGTGGCGTGGTCGAGTAGTTTCCCGCGGCGATGCCGCGGGCGACGCTGGCGAGTTCGCGAACCGGCCGGGCGATACCGCGCGCGATGGCGACGCTCGCCAGGATGGAGACGATGACGCCCGCAAGCGAGATGAAAGTGAGCAGGCGCTGCAGGCGCCGAAACGGTTCGAGCGCCGAGGACAGCGGTTCCTGCAATACGGCGACGACGCGGTCGCCGCTGCGCGCAGGCAGCGCGATGAGGCGCGTAACCGCCTCGCTTCCGTATTCTGCGTTGCCATCGGCGTCGCGGGTCGCGAAACGGTCCGTGGCAAGGATGGCCAGCAGCGGCCCGCGATCCTTGTCGGGGAGCGAGCTCGCTTGCAGTCGCCAGCTATCACTCGACTGGCGGCTGAAGAAAGACACGTCGAGTCGTGTCAAGCGCTGAAGGTCGCGTGTCAGATTGTCATCGACGATGAAGCCGATCACCACCCAGGCGATCGGCGTGGGTGCCAGCACGGGTACCACGACGAGCTGGTAGAGCCGGCCATCGATCAGCACCATCGCCGACGCCCTCTGCGACGTTTCCGCCTCCGCAATGAGATCCGGGAACGCAAACGGCTTGTCGATAGCCGTGTTGAGCGTATCGCCAAGTACCCGCTGATCCAGCCCGATGATCATCATCAACGAAGCATCGATCCGTCGGCCGTACTTCACGAGCACGGACGCGATCGTGTCGCGATCACCGGAAGCCATCACTTCGCGGAAGGTATAGTCAGAGGACATCAAGCGTGCACCCTGCACAAGACGATGCGTGTCCTCGTCGAGCAGACGGTTGAAGACGAGCGCACCGGCGACGAGGTCTTCGCCGATTGATTTGCGTGCGGCGGCCATGCCGACGGTGTTGATGAGCACGAACGCGCCCACCTGCACCCCGACCATCAACACGAGAAAGAGCGCGATGATGTGGCTCTGGAGGCTACGGGATTGAGGACGCCGGAATAGAGTCGCCGAAGTCAGCCGTGTGCGCTCTACGAGCATTCGCAAATGCTCTGGCAGATCGCTTAACCGCCGCATCGACGCGGCTCTGCCGTTGGAGGGCATCATGTGTCTTGCGCGATAGCGGTCATCACCCGGTAGCGGAGCGATCTGCATCGACCACCGCGATGGCCCGGGCTTGGACAATGATCTGAGAAATCAATGCTGTATGTCATCGTAGCGACTGGAGCAGGAATCGTCGGAGACGCTTGCATCCGCCCGACATTGACCGTCCGTACGGTCGGCGGGGGAACAAAGCAACTTCCCTGCCTTGGCCCGAGCGGTTAATGGCGGCGTGCAGCCGCGCGAAACTGTCGTGGCCTCGCGGGTGCAGCTGTCAAAATGAAGTCCACATGTCGTAGGGTATCGGGGTCAGACCACGTTTTCCCCGTCGAACAAATTCGCTTACTTCACGTCGACCCAATCCGCCAGCTCGCAATTCTGGTAGGCATGGACGTTGGCGGTATCCGACTGGATCACCGTCTCTTCTGTACCGTTGCAATCTTTGGTATCGGCTTCTTAGGGCCTTGGCCGATTGCTGCGGCGGTGAGGGAACCATGGTCAATGCGAAGGTCAATACTGCAGTCTCGATCATTTCGGCTTCTTTTCCCTGAGGTGGTCGCCCAGCGGCTTGGATGTCCGCATTTGTCGCCGGTAGTATGCTAGGCAAAGTTGACCCTTACGATTGCGCGCCAGCCAGGCCCGCCGAGAACCGCCCCGTGCGGAGCACTTACGCGTAACGCGATAAGTAGCAGACTCGCCTCATGCCTCCACAAACCCGCTTCACGCGCAGCGGCAACGTTCACATCGCCTATCAGGTTGTCGGCGACGGACCGCTCGACCTGGTTTACATCCCGGGGTGGGTGTCGCACGTCGAGCTGGCATGGGAGGAGCCGACGCTGGCGAGCTTTCTCGAGCGGCTCGCCTCCTTCTCGCGCCTGATCGTCTTCGACAAGCGCGGCACGGGCCTTTCGGATCGCGTTCCCGACTCGCAGCTCCCCACGCACGAAGAGCGCATGGATGATCTGCGCGCGGTCATGGACGCAGCCGGCTCCGACCGTGCCGCGATCTTCGGCTTCTCGGAAGGCGGCAGCCTCGCCACGCTTTTCGCTGCGACGTACCCGCAACGCACGATCGCGCTGGTCACCTTTGGCTGCTTCGCCAAGCGGATCTGGGCTCCCGACTACCCGTGGGCGCCGACGCCGGAGCAGCGCGAGCGCGATTACGAGGTCGTCGCGCGCGACTGGGGCGGTGCGATGGACCTCGCAAGCTTAGTGCCCAGCAAGGCCGGGGACGAGGCATTCACGCGCCGGCTCGCGACCTACCTCCGTCGCGCCGCCAGTCCCGGTGCGGCTGTTGCGTTGCTGCGGATGAACACGCAGATCGATATCCGCGCCGTGCTGCCGGCGATTCGCGTGCCGACGCTTGTCCTCCAACGCATCGGCGACCTGGACACCAATGTCGAAGAGGGGCGCTTCCTCGCGCGGCACATTCCCGGTGCACGCCTGGTCGAGCTCCCCGGCGTCGATCATCTGCCTTGGGTAGGGGACCAGAACGCAGTGCTCGACGAAGTGCAGGAATTCCTCACCGGCGTGCGCCCGATCGCCGACATCGACCGCGTGCTCGCTACGGTCTTGTTCACCGACATCGTCGGTTCGACCGAGACCGCGGCACGCCTCGGCGACCGCGCGTGGCGCGTCCTCCTCGAGCAGCATCACGCGATGGTGCGCAAGGAGCTCGTGCGTTTTCGCGGGCGGGAAGTGAACACTGCGGGCGATGGGTTCCTCGCGACCTTCGACGGGCCGGCGCGCGCGATCCGTTGCGCGTTCGCGGTCCGCGACGGCGCGCGCGCGCTCGGGCTTGCCACACGCGCCGGGCTGCACACCGGCGAGATCGAGCAATCCGCGGCCGACGTTGGCGGGATCGCTGTGCACATCGGCGCGCGCGTTGCCGCCGCGGCCAGCGCCGACGAAACGCTCGTATCGAGCACGGTGAAGGACCTGGTGGTCGGCTCCGGGATCGCGTTCGCCGACCGCGGTGCGCACACGCTCAAGGGCGTTCCGGGCGAGTGGCGGCTGTATGCCGCCAGCTCGTGAGTCGGCGAGACGGCTACCGATTCACCGCCCGCATCCCCTGAGTAATGCGGCGAACTGCGTCGCGGGGTGCCGCCACCCGACGTTCCCGAACCGCCCTGCCCGTCCTACAATTAGGTTTTGGTCGCGATGCATCCCCACGCGGCCGCGCTACGCCCGTTCACGGAGGTTCGCCATGAAAGTCACCGGCCAATGTCACTGCGGAAAAATCAGTTACGAAGCGGAAGTCGATCCCGCACGCGCAACCGCGTGCCATTGCACCGACTGCCAGCGGCTTTCGGGATCCGCTTTTCGCGTCTCGGTTCCGGCACCGAAGGAGACGTTTCGCCTGCTCGCGGGGACGCCCCGGATCTACGTCAAGACCGCGGAGAGCGGCAGCAAGCGCGCACAGGCCTTCTGCGCGGACTGCGGGGCGCCGATCTATTCCTCCGCGATCAGCGATCCGCCGATGTACACGCTGCGCGTCGGCTGTCTGGACCAGCGCGCGCAGTTGCCGCCCGTAAAGCAGATCTGGTGCCGCTCGTCGCTCGACTGGGCGATGAACCTGGAGGAACTGCCAAAGGTCGAGCGTCAATAAACGGCGCGAGCCGACCGCTTCGCGCGCCGACCACCCTGGCGACTGCGCGGGCCGCGTCCCCATGAAGATCGCCACCTGGAACGTCAACGGCATCCGCGCACGCGAAGCCCAACTCTGCGACTGGGTGGAGCGCGACCGGCCCGACGTCGTGTGCCTGCAGGAGATCAAGGCGCGCCCCGATCAGGTGCCGGACCGCTGCAAGCTCGCCGACTACCACGCCTTCTGGCACGGCGCCGGCGGTTATTCCGGTGTGTCGCTGCATCTTCGTCGCGAGCTGCTCGAGGTGCCCGAATTCAGCCATCCCGAATTCGACATGGAGACCCGTATCGTGCAGGTCACGCTCGGGAATCTCGTGCTCGCCTCCGTGTATGTGCCCAACGGCGGCAAGGACTATACGGCCAAGCTCGCATTCCTGACCGCGCTCGCCGCATGGACGAAACAACTGCATGAAGATGGCCGGGAGCTGATCCTGTG
>VBCL01000136.1 GCA_005888865.1 Betaproteobacteria bacterium
AAGCCGCGCCAGGAGCCCGCGCTGGTCGTCGACGAGCAAGCGCACCCCGGCCTCGAAGACGCCGGTGACCTCCGGCGCCCACTCGACGTCGACCACCTGATCGGTATCGACCCGGCCCTTGCGCAGCGTCTGACAATCGCGCGTGTGAACCGACAGACCTTGGCCGCGGCGAAACTGGCCGACGATCGCGTCACCGGGTATCGGACGGCAGCACTTGCTGTACTGGATCGCTACGCCCTCGGCGCCGCGCAGCTGCAGCGCGCCGGAACGTTGCGATCCCGGAGGCGCATCGTCGGCGATTCGGGCATTGGCGCGGGTCAGTGTCTGGGCAACGACGAACGACAGCCGCTTGCCCAGCCCGATGTCGGCTAGAACGTCCAGCCTGCTCTTGGCGCCGTAGTCGCGCATGAGCGCGTCCCAGCGCTCCGCCGTAATCGAATCCGGCGACGCCTTGAGCGAGGCGAGCGCCTGCTCGAGCATGCGCTCGCCCAGCGCGGCGGATTCTCTCTGCTGCAGCGTCTTCAGAAAGTGGCGAATGCGCGAACGCGCCTTGCCGGTGGCCACGAAGTTGAGCCACGACGGATTCGGCCGCGCCGACGGCGCCGTGATGATCTCCACCTGATCGCCGCTTTTCAACTCCGTGCGCAGCGGCATCAGCTCGTAGTTGATCCGCGCCGCGGTG
Organism: Betaproteobacteria bacterium; assembly: GCA_005888865.1. Lineage (GTDB taxonomy): Bacteria > Pseudomonadota > Gammaproteobacteria > Burkholderiales > Casimicrobiaceae > PALSA-1003. The sequence goes on from VBCL01000136.1 coordinate 683, forward strand.
CAGTGGTGGCCGATGTCGGTGTGCACCGCGTAGGCGAAATCGACCGCCGTCGCGCCGCGCGACAGCGCCATGATCTTTCCCTTCGGCGTGAACACGTAGATCTCGTCGGGGAAGAGGTCGCCCTTGATGTGCTCGAGGAATTCCTTGGAGTCACGGGATTCCGACTGGATCTCGAGTAGGCTCTGCAGCCAGCGATGCGTCTGCTGCTGCGCCTCGGCGAGATCGAGTGTCCCGCCGGCCTTGTACAGCCAATGTGCGGCCACCCCGGCTTCCGCGATGCGATGCATGTCGTGCGCGCGGATCTGCGCTTCCAGCGGTGTGCCGAAAGGACCGAAAAGCGTGGTGTGCAGCGACTGGTAACCGTTCGCCTTGGGGATTGCGATGTAGTCTTTGAACTTGCCGGGAATCGGCTTGTATTGCCCGTGCAGCACGCCCAGCGCCGCGTAGCACGCCGTCGTGTCCTTGACCAGCACACGAACGCCATAGATGTCGAAGACCTGCGCGAACGAGTAATGCTTCTCGCGCATCTTCTTGTAAACGCTGTACGCGGTCTTTTCGCGGCCGGTTACCGTCGCCACGATGCCGTCGCGCTTTAGGCCGTCGCGAATCGACTGGATGATCCGATTCATGACTTCGCGGCGGTTGCCGCGAGCGGCCTTGATCGCCTTGGCGAGCACGCGGTAACGCACCGGATGGAGGTGCTTGAAAGACAGCTCCTGCAGCTCCTGGTAAAGCGCGTTCAGGCCCAGCCGATTGGCGATCGGCGCGTAGATGTCGAGCGTCTCGCGGGCAATCCGCTCGCGGTGCGCGATGGCCATCGCGTCGAGCGTGCGCATGTTGTGCAGCCGGTCGGCGAGCTTGATCAGGATTACCCGGACGTCCTGCGCCATCGCCAGGAGCATCTTGCGGAAGCTCTCGGCCTGGAGCTCCTCGCGCGACTGGAACTCGATCTGGTCGAGCTTGGAGACGCCGTCGACCATATCGGCGACGGGCTTGCCGAACGAGCTCTCGATCTCGATCTTGGTGACGCTGGTGTCCTCCATGACGTCATGGAGGAGCGCAGCGGCGAGCCCCTGCGCGTCGATCCGCCACTGCGAAAGGATGCTGGCTACCGCCAGCGGATGCGTGATGTACGGTTCGCCGGACTTGCGGAACTGTCCGGCATGCGCATGCTCGGAGAAGGCGAACGCGCGCTCGACCAGCGCGACGTCAGGGGGCGGCAGATAGTGACCAAGATGTCGGGTGAATTCGGCGATTTCCGGCATGCTTGGTCACGTTGTGGCGGATCGCGCTCAGCTCAACGTCTGGGGCTTCAGCAGCATTTCGATCCCGACCTTGCCTGCTGCGATCTCGCGCAGGGCGATCACCGTCGGCTTGTCGCGATCGGGTTCGAGCAGCGGCTGCGAGCCGGCGCTGATCTGCCGGGCACGGTTGGTCGCCGCGAGGGTGAGCTCGAAGCGATTCGGGATATGGGCAAGTGCGTCTTCGATCGTGATACGGGCCATGGCGCGTCCATTCAGATTACGTCAGTTGCTCCAGCAGCGCCCCATGACGGGCATGCTGCTGCCGGCTTCGCAGCCGCGCCGCGCGCACGATGGCGCTCAGGTCGTCGACTGCTGAAGCAAACTCCTGATTAATAATAACATAATCGAACTCGCCGCAGTGGCGCATTTCCTCGCGGGCGGCGCTCAACCGGCGCTCGATGGTTTGCGCATCGTCCTGGCCCCGACGCTGCAGGCGCTCGCGGAGCAGGGCGAGCGACGGCGGCAGGATGAAAATATGAACGGACTCCGGGATGAGCTTTCGCACTTGCGCAGCACCCTGCCAGTCGATCTCGAGTAGCACATCCTGGCCGGCGTCCACCTGGCTTCTCAGCCACGTGCCGCTCGTCGCGTACCAGTTGCCGTGCACGTGCGCATGTTCCAGAAACTCTCCCGCGTCCTTCAATGCGCCGAATGCCTCGGGTGTCACGAAATGGTAATCGATGCCGTCCGTCTCTCCCGGGCGAGGGCCGCGCGTCGTGTACGACACCGATAACCGGATCCCGGGTTCGCGTTCGAGCAACGCACGCGTAAGGCTCGTCTTTCCGCCACCGGACGGCGCCGCGACGACGAACAGGTTGCCGGTCGGAACGGGCATCGAAGGAACGGTGCTTCCTTTTCGTTGAATCAACGCTACTCGATATTCTGAACCTGCTCGCGCATCTGCTCGATCAATACCTTGATCTCCAGCGCGGCCTGGGAAAGCTCCGCATCCACGGACTTCGAGCCAAGCGTGTTCGCTTCGCGATTGAGCTCCTGCATCAGGAAGTCGAGCCGCTTGCCGCTGCTTCCGCCTGCCGCGAGCACGCGTCTCACTTCCGTGATGTGCGTCGCAAGGCGCGACACTTCCTCCGCGACGTCGATCTTGGTGGCGAAGAGCGCCAGCTCCTGCTTGAGCCTGTCGAGGTCGGGATCGAGGCCGGCCTCCTTGAGCCTCGCACCAAGCTTTTCGACGTATGCCGTGTGGATCGCCGGCACGCGCGGCGCGACGCGCTCGATCTGCGCTTCGATCCCGCGGCAGCGCTCCTCGAGCATCGCCCTGAGCTTTTCGCCCTCACGTGAGCGCGATGCCCCAAGCTCGGCCAGGGTCCGGCGGACGAGGTCGATGGCGCGCTCCGCGAGCGCTTCGGGTGCAAGCGACGGCTCGGTCAGCACGCCCGGCCAGCGCAGGACGTCGACGACTGTGAGTGGGGCGCTGCCGGGCGCATGCCGCAGGACCTCGGCTGCCGCAGCGCGTAGCTGGACGACGCGCTCGGCGTTGATCGCGAGCGTCGTCGCGCCGGGCAGGGCGTGGTTGAGGGCGATCCGGCAATCGACCTTGCCCCGTTTGACCTCCGAGGTCAGGATTTCGCGCACGGCCGCGTCGAGCGAGCGCAGCTCGTCCGGCAGGCGCACCTGGACATCCAGGTAGCGATGGTTGACCGAGCGCAACTCGACGATCAACGAGCAGCCCGGCAACTCGGCGCTGGCCGCGGCGAAACCGGTCATGCTCACAATCATCGGCTCGGGTTCCGCGGGTTATCGAGAGGCGAAAATCGGCAGAAACTCAATGAAATCTTTACTTTATGCGTTACCTTGTCGAGAATGTAGAGGTTATCAATCCCACGCGCAAGTATGGGCGGAACGAAACTTGCTCCGCCATATGTCTATGGGCGTCACCAATCAGGCCCTGCCTTCCGGCTACCAGTTGCTGAACTACCGGGTTGATCGCCAGATCAGCCGCGGGGGGTTTTCGATCGTCTACCGGGCGTTCGACGACGGCGGCGGGCCGGTGGCCATCAAGGAATACCTGCCCTCGTCGCTGGTCCTGCGGACCGAGGGCGACATCGTGCGCGCCAGCACCGCCGAGAACCTGACCTCGTTCCGTTACGGCATGAAATGCTTTTTCGAGGAAGGCCGGGCGCTCGCCAAGATCAATCACCCCAACGTGGTGCGTGTTCTGAACTTCTTTCGCGCCAACGAAACCGTGTACATGGTGATGCGCTACGAACGCGGGCGCACACTGCAGCAGCAGATCCAGATGCGGCAGGACCAGGTTTCCGAGCGGCTGGTGCGGCACGTGTTCATGCACCTTCTCAACGGACTGCGCGAAGTGCACACACACAAGCTGCTGCACCTCGACATCAAGCCGGCCAACATCTACCTGCGAACCGACGGCTCGCCGGTGCTGCTCGACTTCGGCGCCGCGCGCCAGACGCTGACCTCGAACCGGCCGAAGCTCGCGCCGATGTATACGCCGGGGTTCGCTGCGCCGGAGCAGTATCGTGAGCCCGACCGGCTCGGTCCGTGGACCGACGTCTACGGTATCGGAGCGAGCATGTTCGCATGCCTGGCCGCTTTCGCGCCGCAGGCCGCCGACGCGAGGCTCGCCGCGGATCACCTGGTCTCAGCCAAGAAAATCTGGGCGGGCGGCTATTCCGACAATCTGCTCGAGGTGATCGACTGGTGCCTGCGGCTCGATCCGCTCGAGCGTCCGCAGAGCGTGTTCGCCCTGCAGAAAGCGATTCGCGACATCCCGCCGCGCAAGCGCAAATTGACATTTCTCAATACGCTGAAGAAGAAGCTGTTCAGCGAGGTCGTCTAGCCGCGGGGCCAAGACGCATGCGTTTCACGATCTTCCAGGACAGCCGCAAGGGTCAGCGCAAGATCAATCAGGATCGGCTTGCGTATACCTACAGCCGCGACACGCTGCTGCTGGTGGTCGCCGATGGCATGGGCGGGCACGCCGGCGGGGAGATCGCCGCGCAGATCGCGGTCCGGCTTTTCATCGAGCGCTTCCAGCAGGAGGCGAAGCCCACGCTCACGAACCCGCTCAAGTTCCTGCAGGACTCGATGCAGCGCGCGCATCAGGCGCTCGGCTCCTACGCCAACCAGTTCTCGATGCTGGAGACACCGCGAACGACCTGCGTGGCGTGCGTCGTCCAGTCCAATTATGCCTACTGGGCGCACGTCGGCGATTCGCGGCTCTACCTGTTCCGGCAGGGGGGATTGATCGGACAGACCAAGGATCACTCCAAGGTGCAATATCTGCTCGATCAAGGCATCATCGGTGCGCACGAAGTGATCGATCACCCGGACCGCAACAAGATCTTCAGCTGCCTGGGTGGGCTGGTCGACCCGGTCATCGACCTCTCGCGGCGGACGCCGCTGCGCAACGCCGATCTCATCGTTCTGTGTACCGATGGCCTGTGGAGCGTCTATCCGCAGGAAGAGATCGCGCGCGCACTGACAGGAGCGCCGATCCTCAAGGCGGGGCCGACGATGATGCGCGAGGCCGAGGTGCGCGGCGGGCCGGAGGGCGACAACCTCTCGATCATCGTCGTGCGCTGGGGCCCGGAGACGCTCACCGACGATCCGACGACGACGATCACCGAGGCGCTGAGCCTGGGCGAGTTCCAGACCGAAATCGACCGGACGCTGACGCTGACGGACCGCAAGGGCGCGCAGCGCGATCTGACGGATGACGAGATCGAGCGCGCGATCGCCGAGATCCAGGCTACGATCAAGCGTTACCGGCGGTAAAATGACGTCCGCGACGTCGGCGCCCGGCTCTTTACGGGTCGGTGGCGACGAGCGCGAACTCTGATCCCGGTTTCATGCGGCACCTGATCCTCGACACCGAAACCACTGGCCTCGACCCCAAGCTGGGTCACCGCGTCATCGAGATTGCCGCCGTGGAGGTGGTCGACCGCCGGCTGACCGGTCGCAGCGTGCATTTCTACGTCAACCCGGAACGTGAGATCGACGGCGGCGCGACCGACGTGCATGGGCTGACCTGGGAAATGCTGCGCGACAAGCCCCGTTTCGCGGACATTGCCGGCGAGTTCATCGACTTCGCGCGCGGCGCGCGCTGGGTGATCCACAACGCGCCGTTCGACCTGGCTTTCCTCGACGCGGAGCTCGTGCAACTGCAGCTTTCGCTCACCTCGGGTATCTACGAGTCCGTCATCGACACGCTGGCGCTTGCCCGCGAGCAGTTCCCGGGCAAAAAGAACAACCTCGATGCCCTCTGTGAGCGGTTCGCCGTCGCCAACGCGCATCGCACGCTGCACGGCGCGCTGCTCGACGCGCGGCTCCTCGCCGAGGTTTATCTGGCGCTTACCCGTGGTC
>VBCL01000137.1:0-6372 GCA_005888865.1 Betaproteobacteria bacterium
CAGTTCCAGCAGGAGCAGATCCGCGAGGGGCTGGAGCTTCGCGGCTGGTGGGTCGAGGAAATGATCCGCACACCTTCGCCGCTGACCGAGCGGATGACGCTGTTCTGGCACAACCACTTCGTGTCCGGTCAGCAGAAAGTGAAGCTTGCGCAGCTCATGTACCGGCAGAACGTCACGCTGCGCGCCAACGCGCTTGGCCGCTTCGGCGATCTGCTGCACGCCGTCGCCCGCGATCCGGCGATGGTGATCTACCTCGACAATGCGCAGAACCGCAAGGGCACGCCGAACGAGAACTTCGCACGCGAAGTGATGGAGCTGTTCACGCTGGGCGAGGGTCATTACGGCGAGCAGGACATCAAGGAAGCCGCTCGCGCGTTCACGGGTTGGAGTCTCGATCGCGACACGGGACAATTCGTATTCCGCCGCTTTATCCACGATTACGGGCAGAAGACGGTGCTCGGCAAGACCGGCAATCTCGACGGCGACGATGTGCTCGACATCCTGCTGGCGAGACCCGAGACCGCGGAGTTCGTCATGGCTAAGCTCTGGCGCGAGTTCGTCTCTCCCGATCCGGACGAAAAGGAAGTCAAGCGCATTGCCGCGCGTTTCCGCGATTCGCGCTACGACATCAAGGTCGCGCTTCAGGCGCTGCTGACTTCCGACGCGTTCTACGCCGCGGAGAACCGAGGCGTTCTGGTCAAGTCGCCGGTCGACCTCGTCGTAGGGACCCTTCACCAGTTCGGGATGAGGCCGGGCGAGCCCGTGCCGTTTGCGGTCGCGGCCGCAGCGATGGGTCAGAACCTGTTCGCGCCCCCGAACGTCAAGGGCTGGCCCGGCGGCGAGGCTTGGATCAACACCAGCACGCTGCTCGCGCGGAAAGCATTCCTTGATCGCCTGTTCCGCGCCGACGATGCCGCCGGCCGCACGGACGCTACGCCGATGATGGCCGACGCGCTCGCGCCGAAAGCGATCTCCGTCGCCGACGAATCGGAGGCGTCGCGCAAGTTGCGCTTCATGAAGGCGATGGATCGGGGCCTGAAGAGCGTGCAATTCGACAGCGATGCATGGTTCGGAGCGCTCAAGGCAACGCCCGACGCTCGCGCAGCCGCCGCGACCCGAGTGCTGCTCGCGTACGCGCCGCAGGCGCAGCCTGATCCTGCAAGCGAGCCGCTGGCGATGGTCCGGCAGCTCGTCCTCGACGCCGCGTACCAGCTCAGATGAACCGCGTCATGAATCGCCGCAACTTTCTGAAGCTCGCCGGCTCTCTGCCGCTCGCGTCGATCGCGCCGCACGTCGCCTGGGCGACCGCGCCGGCCCACGTCGACTATCGCAATCTGCTGGTGCTGATCGAGCTCAAGGGCGGCAACGACGGGCTCAATACCGTCGTGCCCTACGCGAATCCGGCCTACTACGCGCTGCGCCCGAAGCTCGCGATCGCCCGCGATCAGGTCGTGAAGCTGACCGATGCGGTCGGCCTTCATCCCGCGCTCGAGCCGCTTGTTCCATTCTGGAAGAATCGCGAGCTCGCCGTGCTCCAAGGCGTCGGCTATCCGGAGCCCAACCTTTCGCACTTCCGCTCGATCGAAATCTGGGATACCGCCTCGAAGAGCGAAGAGTATCTGCAGGAGGGCTGGCTCACCCGCACGTTCGCCGCGACGCCCACGCCGAAGGATTTCGCGGCCGATGGGGTGATCGTCGGCTCGCCCGATCTGGGGCCGCTCGCCGGCGGCGGGACGCGGGCGATCGCGCTCGCCAACACCGAGCAGTTCCTGCGGCAGGCGCGGCTCGCGGCGTCGGAAGGCAAGGCGCGCAACAAGGCGCTGCAGCACATCCTCAAGGTCGAAGCCGACGTCATGCAAGCAGCCTCGCACCTCAATGCCGACTACGCCTTCAAGACCGAGTTTCCCCAAGGCGCGTTCGGCACCGCAATCAAGACCGCATCCCAGGTCATCGCCAACCGCGCCGGCGTCGCGGTGGTGCGCGTGACTCTCGGGGGGTTCGACACGCACAGCGGCCAGCTCAATACGCAGCAGCGATTGCTCGGCGAGCTCGCGGCCGGTCTTGCGGCGCTGAAGAACGCGCTCGACGAGCTCGACCGCTGGAGCAATACCCTGGTGCTGACCTACGCGGAGTTCGGACGGCGCCCGAAGGAGAATCTCTCCAACGGCACCGATCACGGTACCGCGAGTGTGCACTTCGCGCTGGGCGGCCGCGTTGCCGGCGGGATGTATGGTGAACAGCCCGCGCTCGATCGACTCTCGGGCGACGGCAATCCGGCGTATGCGATCGACTTTCGAAGCGTCTACGCGACCGTGCTCGACCGGTGGTGGGGCGTGGCGTCGAACGGGCCGCTCGGCGGCAAATTCGCGCCGCTGCCGATCCTTCGGACGTAGCCCCTGCTGAGCGCGTAGCCCGAGTCGAGCGCGAAGCGCGATGCCCGGCGCTTCGATCGCGCAGCGCTGGCCGGAGTTCGCGAAGCCTGTCCTGAGCCCGTCGAAGGGCTCACCCACGGGCTACGTCTGCTACGTCGGCGTGTTCGCGTCCCACGCCGTGAGGAACTCGCGCCAGTGCGGCTCCTTCGATGTGGCGAGCTTGTCGCGGGCCAGCAGGATTTCAGCCGCGTATTCATCCGCCGAGAGCGTGCCGCGCATCTGCTGAAAGCGCAGGTAAAGTAGGTACGTGTTGAGTACGTCGGTCTCGCAGTAGCGGCGGATCTCCTCGATCCGGCCGGCGATAAATGCGGCGTGCACTTCCGAACCGCTGAAGCCGAGCTTGCCGGGAAAACCGGCGAGCCGCGCCATCGCCTCGAGCCCGGCGTAGCTCCGCGGTTGATACATCGCGAGCACATCCATCAAATCGAGATGTCGCGTGTGATAGCGGCTGAGGTAGCTGTTGTACTTGAAATCGCGATCCTCGTCGCCCCAGTCCCAGAATCGGGCAGCCGTGATGCCGTGAATCAGGGCGCGATGGCCGAGCACGGGCAGGTCGAATCCGCCGCCATTCCACGATACGAGCTGCGGCGTGTGCTTGTCGACGAGATCGAAAAAGCGGCGGATCAGCTCGGGCTCGGAATCTCCCGCGACACCGACCGACGCGACGCGCAGGCCCGCGCCTTCGCGCAGCGCACAGGCGATCGCGACGACGCGCTGCAGGTGCACCGGCAGGAAGTCGTTGCCCGTCGCCGCGCGACGCTGCTGCAGCGCCCAGTCGAGCACGTCGGCATCGCTCAAGGACTGCGGCAATGCATGGATACGGCGCAACCCCGCGACGTCTGGGACGGTTTCGATGTCGAAGACGAGCGTCGGAGTCATCGAGCGTGTCGTTCATGCTTCGACGAGCTCAGCACGAACGGAATCATCGGTGGCAACGGTTCAGCCAGGAAATACGCCGGTGGAGAGATACCGATCGCCTCGATCGCAAACGATGAACACGATCGTTGCGTTCTCCACCTCACGCGCGACGCGCAGCGCCACCGCGCATGCACCACCGGACGAAATGCCGACGAACATACCCTCCTCGGCGGCCAGGCGCCGTGCCATGTCCTCGGCATCGGCTTGCGATACATACATCAGCCGATCGACGCGTCTCGCATCGTAGATCTTCGGCAGGTACGCCTCCGGCCATTTGCGGATGCCCGGGATCTGCGAGCCCTCCTCCGGCTGGCACCCGAGGATCTGGATCGCGGGATTTTGCTCCTTGAGAAACTTGCCGGCGCCCATGATCGTGCCGGTGGTGCCCATGCTGGAGACGAAGTGCGTGATGCGCCCCTCGGTGTCGCGCCAGATTTCGGGGCCCGTCCCCTTGTAATGCGAGAGCGGATTGTCCGGGTTGGCGAACTGGTCGAGGATGATGCCCTTGCCCTCGGCGCGCATCCTCTCGGCGACGTCGCGCGCGGTCTCCATGCCGCCCGCCTTGGGCGTGAGCACGATCTCGGCGCCGAACGCGCGCATGGTCTGCCGGCGCTCGAGCGAGAGATGCTCGGGCATCACCAGCACCATCTTGTAGCCGCGCATGGCGGCGGCCATCGCCAGCGCGATGCCGGTGTTGCCCGAGGTCGCTTCGATGAGCGTATCGCCGGGCTTGATCGTCCCTCGCTTCTCCGCCTCGACGACCATCGACAGCGCAGGCCGGTCCTTGACCGATCCGGCCGGGTTGTTGCCTTCGAGCTTCGCCAGCAGGACGTTGGAGGTCTGCCCGGGCAGACGTTGCAGTCGCACCAGCGGCGTATTGCCGACGGTGTCCTCGATGGTCAGATACATGGCTCGAGCGTCGCCGCGAAAACGAATCCTCTATTGTACCGCCGACAAAAACCCCGCCACGCGGGCGGGGTTTCGATGGAGTCTCGTCGCGGCTATTTCTTCGCCTTCTCGTCCGCGCTCGCCTTGCTGTCCTTGTCGCTCTTGCTCGCCTTCTTCTCCTTGTCGCCATCCTTCGCGGCTTTGTTCTTGGCCGCCTCGTCCTCCTTGGCCTTCTTCTTGGCGGCCTTCTCATCCTCCTTGGCCTTCTTCTTGGCGGCCTTTTCGTCGGCCTTCGCCTTCTTGTCGTCGGCGGCTTTCATCGCCTTGTCTTCCTTCGGGGCGGCGGCCTTCTCGTCCTTCGCGGTGGCGGCCTTCTTCTCGTCGGCCTTCATCGCCTTGTCGTCCTTCTTCGCCTCGGTCTTCGCGGGCGCCGGTGCAGGAGGCGCGGCCGCCGGGGCGCCCTTGGCCTCCGGTGCCTTGGCGGGCGCGGCGGGAGGCGGCGCCTTCGACTCCTTGGCAGCCTTGTTGTCCTGCGCGACCGGCGTCGACGCGCCGGTCACAGAGATCTTGTCCTTGAGCGGCCCGAAGGTCCCTTCCTTGATGCCAGGCACCTTCATGATGTCCTCGGGGGTCTTGAACGGCCCGTTCTTGGCGCGATAGTCGACGATGGCCTGCGCCTTGACCGGCCCGATACCCGGCAGCGCATCGAGCTCTTCCTTGCTAGCCGTATTGATGTTCACGGCGGCGAGCGCGAACGCCGAGAACAGCAGCGTCGCGAGCAGCAACACGAATCGTTTCATATCTCCCTCCCAGGAATTATTTGTCGCGAGACCGTACGCGTCCGAAGAGCACGAGATGAACGCGAGAGGATGTTAAGCGCTGCCCGCTGCGCTGGCAAGCAACCCGCGCACGCAGCGCGCCACGCCTTCTTCGACCGGCAGCATCGGCGCCGTATACCCCGCCGCGCGCAGCCGCGACAGGTCGGCCTCGGTGAAGCTCTGATATTTGCCCAAGAGCGCCGGCGGGAAGTCGATGTACTCGACCGCACCGGCGCGGTGCAGATCGTCGAACCCGAGCGGCGGTTGCCCTTCGGCCGCGCGACACGCATTGATCGTCGCAGCCGCGACCGCGTTGAACGTCGTGGCCCGTCCGGTGCCGAGATTCCAGATTCCCGAGCGCTCGGAGTGGTCCAGAAAATCGAGGTTGACCTTGATGACATCTTCGACGCTCACGAAATCACGACGCTGTTCGCCCGCAGCGTAGCCGCCCGAGCCTTCGAACAACTGCACCTTTCCGTTCGCACGATACTGATTGAACAGGTGCCAGACCACCGAGGCCATGCGCCCCTTGTGCCCTTCGCGCGGACCGTAGACGTTGAAATAGCGGAACCCGGCGATCTGTGCGGTGCGCTCGGGCAGCACGCGCCGGACGTGCTGGTCGAACAGGAACTTCGAGTAGCCGTAGACGTTGAGCGGCGCCTCGCATGCACGCTCCTCACGAAATGCCGGGCCGGCGCCGTAGACCGCGGCAGATGATGCATACAGGAACGGGATGTCGTTGTCCTGGCAGTGCTGGAGAACGCGCACCGAATAGCGGTAGTTGTTGGCGACCATTGCACGCCCGTCGGTCGCCATGGTGTCCGAGAACGCGCCCTGATGCAGCACCGCAGCGATCTCGTCGTCGAAATCGCCGTCGACGAGTTGCGTCAGGAATTCGTCCTTGTCGAGGTAGTCGGCGATCTCGCAACCGACCAGATTACGGAACTTGTCGCCCTGGGTGAGATCGTCGACCGCGAGAATATGCGTCTCGCCGCGGGCGTTCAGCGCCTTGACAAGGTTGGAGCCGATGAATCCCGCGGCGCCTGTGACCACTGTATACATCATGCTTTATAGCTCGATGTCGACCGTGCCGACCTCGGTCGTGACGAACGGCACCCGGGGCGACACCGCGCACAGCAATTGATAACCAACGGTGCTGGCCGCCGACGCGACGTCATCGATGGGCAGTCCCTCGCCCCATAGGACCACGGGGCTGCCGATCGTCGCTTCGGGCACCTCGGTGAGATCGACCGTCATCAGATCCATCGATACGCGTCCGGCGGTGCGCACTTTCTTGCCGCAGACGAGGACCGGCG
>VBCL01000137.1:6405-7578 GCA_005888865.1 Betaproteobacteria bacterium
GATCACGCCGATCCGGTGCGCGCGCGCCGCGGTGTACGTGCCTCCATAGCCGACGCTCTGATTGGGCTTCAGGTCCTGCACGCCGATCAGCGCGCTCTTGAGCGTCATCACCGGGGTAAGGCCGAGCATCTCGGCGGTGTCGTAGGGAAATGGCGACGAGCCGTAGAGCATGATGCCGGGCCGCACGTACTCGCCGCCGACGTCGGCGTAGCGGATGACGCCGGCCGAATTGGCGAGCGAGCGTGGGTAGGGCAGGCCCCGACACGCATCCTCGAACGCGTCGAGTTGCTCGCGCAACCCTTCCTCTTCATCGGCGCGTGCAAGATGCGTCATCAGCCGCATCACCGCCACACTCGACGTGTGCGAAAGGCGATCGACGATCGCGTGCACGTCGCCGATACGAAACCCCAGCCGATTCATTCCGGTATTGACCTTGACGAAAACCTCGATCGGCCGCGACAGCGTTGCCGCCTCGAGCATCTTCACCTGCTCCATGTGGTGCACTACAACCGCGAGCCTGCGCGCGGAAATTTCGGCGAGCTCGCTCGCCTCGAAGAATCCCTCGAGGAGCAGAATTCGACGCGCGTAATGGCGCTCGCGCAACGTTATCGCCGCGTCGAGCTCGACCAGCGCCAGACCATCGGCACTCCCCAGCGCGGGCAGCACACGCCGCAATCCGTGTCCGTAGGCATTGGCCTTGACGACGGCGAGCACCTGGGCGCCCACGGCTCGTTCGCGGGCCTTGGCAAGATTCGCACGCAGCGCCGAAAGATTGACCTGCGCGATGAGCGGACGGGACATGGAGGCGGCGACTAAGGAAACCTGCGAGCGGCGGAAGATACGCCCGGCCCGTGCGGGTTTGGTCTGGGGGAAGAAAACGTGGTATAAGGCGCGAGCCGCATGCGCCGGCTATACTTATTATACATATACGCGCAGCGGACGCCCCCGGCAACCTGCGGCCCGGCCGTCGAATCCCGGAGCGCACGCACCAGTTCGAGGACAATGCAAGCCGGGTTCTACACGATCATGGCGGCGCAGTTTTTCTCGTCGCTCGCCGACAATGCGCTGCTTGTCGCCGCCATCCAGCTGCTGCGCGATCTCGAGTCGCCCGCATGGATGACGCCTTCGCTCAAGCAGGTCTTCGTCATCTCCTACGTTCTGCTCGCGCCGCTG
>VBCL01000558.1 GCA_005888865.1 Betaproteobacteria bacterium
GGGAGGCGGCTGCAATTCGTCTACGAGGCAGGGCCATGCGGATTCCATCTCTACCGCCACCTGCAGGCGCAGGGACTGGAGTGCACGGTGGTGTCTCCCTCGATGACGCCGAAGCGCAGTGGGGATCGGATCAAGACCGACCGACGCGATGCCGAGGCTCTGGCGCGACTGCACCGCGCGGGAGAGCTTCGAGGGATCTACATCCCGGGACCGGACGACGAAGCGTTTCGAGATCTGGTGCGTGCCCGTGAAGATGCGGTGACGAGCCAGAGCCGCGCGCGGCATAGGCTCAAGGCGCTGCTGCTGCGACACGGATACCGCTACGAAGGGCGTGCGGCGTGGACGTTTCGCTACCGGCAGTGGCTCTCCAACCTGAAGTTCCCGACGGCCGCGCAGCAGATCGCCTTTCAGGAGTACATCGACACGATCGGTGAAGCAGAGCGGCGAGTGGAGCGGCTGACCGAGCAGATCCGCGTCCTGCTGCCCGAGTGGAAACGCGCGCCCGTGGCGGCTGCGCTGCAGGCGTTGCGAGGAGTGTCGATGGTGACGGCGGTGACACTGGTGGCCGAGATCGGCGACATCACGCGCTTCAGCAACCCGCGCGAGCTCATGGCCTACCTCGGTCTGGTGCCCATGGAGTATTCGAGTGGGCCGAAGACTCGACGCGGAGCGATCACGAAGGCCGGCAACGGCCACGTGCGCCGCGTGCTCGCCGAGGCGGCATGGGCATACCGCGGACAGGCCCGTGTGGGGCAGGCTCTGATGTGGCGGCAGAACGGTCTACCTCGACCGATCATCGACATCGCCTGGAAGGCGCAGCTACGCCTCACCGGACGCTTCCGGCGCTTGGCGGCGCGCGGCAAGTCTCTTCCGAAGGTGGCTACCGCCGTTGCGCGTGAGCTCACCGGCTTCGTCTGGGACATCGCTCGGCACGCGGCTGCGTGAGGTGAGACCAGTCCAGCAACATCGGTGACAGTTCCCGAAAGGAGGCGCTCGAAGGAAGAAAACACATCGCGATCGAGTCGCTCTTTGCGGCGGCGTCGCGGCACGAAGGAGAACCCTCGAGGTCGTTACGGGTATCGGCGATGCCGACACGCCCGAGCCTAGGGCGAGGCCAGCTCCGCGACGGACAACTGTCAGGCGGTAACCAATCCGCGGATATCAGCAGGATCAATCGTCGCTAGAACTCGGCGCCGCCGAAAAGCGCGACTCGACGACAAAGCGAGACACTCACGCTCAGTGAGGCGGGATTACTGTCGCCAATTGACAGAATCAGCCATATCAACGACCTGCGGTTGAGCGGCCGGCGCCCACCGAGGCCCGGCCGTGACGAGCTGGTTGCGCGCCGGTCCGCTCCAACCGCGGGTTAGACGGCGTGCATTCACAAACTAAGTGCAACGAACGATTTGAAAAGAGGTGGTGAGCACCGATACTTCGAGAAACCTCTAACCGCAAAGAAAGGGGAGACTCGATGAGGTATCGGCAACTCACCACCGATGAACGCTATCGGATAGCCGCGGCACGAAGGCAAGGGCTGAAGCAGGGCGAGATCGCCAGAGAGCTAGAGATCGCTCGCAACAGCGCCCGGTACGACGGTGGGTACCGAGCGTGCAAGGCCGACGAGCGCACGCGTGGCCGCCGCTCGCGGTCCCGGCGCAATCGGCGTGTGTCGACGGAGGACTGGCTGGTCGTGGTGTGGCTCCTGCGGGAGAAGTGGAGCCCAGAGCAGGCCTGCGGGTGGTTACGAGCGCACGGGGTGCTGTCGATCAGCCACGAGACGATCTACCGCCACGTGTGGGAGGACAAGCGCTGTGGCGGGAATCTGCACACGCACTTGCGCGGCGCGCGCAAGAAATGGCGTAAGCGAAACGGCTCCTACGACAGTCGGGGGCGCCTCGCCGGCAAGCGGCACATCTCCGAGCGCCCTGCGTGCGTCGAGCGCCGGCGCCAGCTCGGGCACTGGGAAGCGGACACGGTGATGGGCACTGGGTCGCGCCACTGCATCGTGAGCGCGGTGGAACGAACGAGCGGCTTCGCGGTAATCGGAAAGCTCAAGAGCCGCACCGCCGAAGAGCTCAACCAGCGCCTCCAGATGCTCATCGCCCGACACAAGGATCGGTTCCGAACGATCACCGTCGACAACGGTACGGAGTTTCACTCCTACGAAGCGCTGGAGAAGGTGACCGGAGCGAGGTTCTACTTCGCCACGCCGTATCACTCCTGGGAGCGCGGCAGTGGAGAGAACCTCAACGGGCTGATTCGCCAATATCTGCCCAGGGGGAGCAGCATGACTTCGTTGACGCAGCAGCAATGCGATGCCATCGCACAGAGACTCAACACGCGCCCTCGCAAGCGACTCGCCTTCAAAACTCCGGAGGAATGCTTCAATGTCGACTAGTCACCGTTGCACTTCAAAGTTGAACCTACGCTGCTCACCGTCTCACTTGGGCGGTAAAGAGGACCGTCTCGTAGGGAACGACCATCGCACCGCCGGCGTGGTCGATGACCGAACCAACGGCGGCGAACAGCGCGGTTCGAGTCGTTGCCGGCAGAAGTCGATGATCCGAATA
>VBCL01000560.1:0-1057 GCA_005888865.1 Betaproteobacteria bacterium
TGAAGAGTCTGCACAGGACTTCGTCCCCTATATTTCCAAGCCGGCAGGCTCGCCGGTCGATCAGTGGCGCGAGCTCAACAATTCCAAGCGCTGGAGCACGTACTTCCTGCTGAAGAACGGCAAGCGGCTGGAGGATCATCTCGCGCGCTGCCCCAAGATCGCCGCGCTGCTCGATGCTGCTCCGCTCTGCAAGATTCCCGCGCACGCTCCCACGGCGTTTTTCTCGGTGCTCGCACCGAAGACTCGCATCCCGGCGCACACCGGCGTCACCAACACCCGGTTCATCGTCCACCTGCCACTCATCGTGCCGCCCTCCTGCGGATTTCGCGTCGGCGCCGAGACCCGCGCCTGGCGCGAAGGGCAGGCCTGGGTGTTCGACGATTCGATCGAGCACGAAGCGTGGAACGACAGCGACGAGCCGCGCGTCGTTCTCATCTTCGACGTGTGGAATTCCTTCCTGACAGCTGCGGAACGCGATCTCGTCAGCGTGGTTACGCAGGGCGTACAGGAATACGGCGAGGGCGAATCACCTTTCCGGCAAGGTGGCTGATGAAAACGAGCGCTCTTCTCGCTGCGATCGGGCTCGCCATGGCAGGCAACGCCGCTGCCGAGACCTCTAAGTGCAAGCTGGCACGGATCGCGGAATGGCCAGTTCGAACGGAATACTACCGGCCCGTCGTCGACGGCGAGATCAACGGCAGGAAGATCGGCATCCTGCTCGATACCGGGGCGCAGATGAGTTTCGTGCAGCGCTATGCAACCACGAAGCTGGGGCTGACCCGATATGAGGCCGAAGGCTATCGCGCCTTCGGCATCGGTGGCGAGACCCGCGCCGAATACGTTCATATCGACGAGTTCCGGATCGGTAAAGCTGTCCGCAAGAACTGGCGAGCGCTGGTCGCTGGCGAGCACGATTTCGACGGCGATATCGCCGTCTTCCTCGGCGACGATTTTTTCAACCAGGTCGATATCGAATTCGACCTGGCACATCACGCGGTGAGGCTTTACGAGACCAAGGATTGCGAGGCTGTATCGCTAGCGTATTGGACGACCGAGC
>VBCL01000560.1:1093-3001 GCA_005888865.1 Betaproteobacteria bacterium
AGCTATTCGGTGTTGTCCAGGGCGGACGCCGCACGGCTCGGTGTCACCCCGGAGTCCCCCGGCGTCGTCGCTGGAGGCTGCGTCACCGGCGAAGGCAAGAGACAGATCGATTCCTGGATCGGGCTGTTCGAAAGCTTCGCGATCGGCAACGAGATCATCAGGAATCCGAGGATTCGTTTCGCCGATCTGTGGCAGTACACGACCTATACCCAGACCGGAAGCCGTTTGCCGGCCCGCTTCGCCGGTCAGCCGGACATGCTGCTGGGCGCCGACTTCCTGCGCGCCCATCGGGTGCTGATCGCCCGCAGTCAGCGCAAGATGTACTTCACCCACGCAGGCGGCGCCGTGTTCCCAATCAAGCCGTCGAAAGGCTGCGGCGAGAAGTAGCCGGGGACTGTCTACCGGTCGCGGGTGGCCCGCATGCGCTCGAGCTTCGCGGCGTACAGATCGCGATCGCCGCGCGTTGGGCTGTATTCGACTGCGAGAGCCAGATGCTTGCGCGCCTCGTCGAGGTCTCCCAGCCTCAGGCTGGCGACTCCCAGCCAGAACTGGAATTCATGGTAATAAGGATCGCGATCGACCTCCTTGGCGAACTGGTCCCTTGCAGTCTTGAAGTCGGCCAGCCGCATGGCCGTGAGCCCGCGGTCGAAGAAATGAAACGCCGGGTAGGGCTCGACCCACGCCAGCCTGCGGTGCAAAACGCCCGATTCGGCGACGCGCCCCTGCTTTTCGAGCGCCAGCGCCAGGTTGGAGAGTGCCTGGGCGTTCCCGGGCTCGCGCTCAAGGACATAGCCGAGAACCCGCTCGGCCTGCGGCCAGTCGCCGTGGCGCAGGTAGATCACGCCGAGCGTGTTGTAGGCGCTCAGGAACTCGGGATCCTGCCCGAGCGCCGCGCGTGCCCACCAGTAGGCGTCGTTCAGCCGGCCTCCAACAAGCGACTCGGCGGCCCGATTGTTCATGTACATCGCAACGATGGTCTGCTCGGGGATGACCCAGGTACGCAGCCCGCGTAGCTCTGCCGCGGGCAGGAAGTCGACCGTCATCAGCTCGCCCGCGTCATAGATGGTCCGCGCACCGGTCGACCTGCCGCCGAGCGTGAGGTTGACGTGCCCGCTCAGGAAATACATGCCTCCAGCGCGACTCCAAGCTGGCTCGACGAACGCGCTGTGGTACTCGACCGACAGCCCCAGCTCCTTTGCGAGGGCCGCGGTCATGATGACGAGCGACAGGCAGTTGCCCGATCGCGACGCGAACGCCTGCGACGCGTTCCGCGTGGTGGCGGCGTCGTACTCGAGCCGGAGCTGATTCTTCGCGTAGAGCGCGTCGAGCAGTCCCTTGTGCAGCCCTTTATTCATCAAGGAACCCGCCATCTCGTTTTCTATGTAGCTCTTCATCTCATCGCTCAGCGCGAACACGTCCTCTGCGCTGATGCGCTCGGAGGGAGCGGCGAACAGGTGGTCGCTGAACAGTTGAGCGGGCGGCGACGCCACCGGCGTGTGGGAGCACGCGGGGAGCAGCATCCACAACCCTAGTACCGCGGAATACTTCACAGGGAATACTTCACAGGGCAAATGATGCGCCCCGCCGTATCAGCCGTAAAGCAGCTGCCCCCGGGTTGTGGTGCAGCATCATGGGGGCCGAGCAAGCGAGAGCAGGCGTTCTGGCGATCGAGCGCATCGGGAGCCGCATCCTCCTCGTACGGGGCCACAAGGTCCTGCTCGATGCCGACCTCGCCGCGCTCTACGGCGTGGAGACGCGCGGCCTCAACCAGGCGGTCAAACGAAACCGCGAGCGCTTCCCCGCCGACTTCATGTTCCGGCTCTCGGCGAAGGAACTCGAGGCTTGGAGATCACGTGTTGTGATGTCCAATCCGGGCGCCAGGATGGGGCTTCGGCGCGCACCGTTCGC
>VBCL01000180.1:0-14100 GCA_005888865.1 Betaproteobacteria bacterium
AAGCAGGACCTCAAGATGATCCTGCCGCGAACCGAGTATCACTGCGTGCGTTGTGGCGGACACCAGGGGCATGTCTTCGACGACGGGCCGCCGCCGACGGGCCTGCGTTACTGCAACAACGGTGTCGCGCTCAGGTTCGTCCCGCAGAAGAAAGCGTAGACGTTCGAGGCAAGGAGTCCGTCAGCCCGCGCGGCGATTGCTGCCGGAGTCCTTTTCCTGGTCGACGAGTTCCTGGCGCACCGCACGCAGACGGCTCTCCGCCGCCGAAAGCTGATAGAAGTCGCCGTCGCCCGCCTTGATGGCGAGCTCGAGCTGCATTACCGCCGCTTTCAGATTGCCCTGCCAGGCGTAGAACTCCGCCTGATGCTGATGCTGGAGAAGCTGTTTGCCGAGCGCGGCATAGGCCCGCGCCGCAAGCTGATGCAACGGCCCATCGGATGGGAAACGCTGCAACTGCTCGGTCAGGAAGGTTGCCGCCTTGCTCGCCTGATTGTCCTTCATCAGCGCTTCCGGATAATCGTAGACGAGCTGCATCTTCCGCGGATAGCGAACGAGCGCCGCTTGGTAGCGCGTGATCGCGGCCTTCAGTTGCCCGGATTGCATGAGTACCTGGCCCGCGATGCCCTCGATCATCGGGTGCGGCGGCGCGGTCTTCTCGAGCGCGGTGAGCTCGGCCTGCGCGGTCTTGAGATCCTGGGCCCGGAGCAGGGCGGCGACCAGGCCGTAGTGCGCCGCGACTTCGTTGTTGTACTTGCGCTCGGCGATTGCGTCGCGAAAGAAGGCCACCGCTTCCCTCGGAGTCCCTTCGTAGCTCCTGAGCAACGCCCGCACCATCTGAAAATCAAGCGAGTCCGGCACCTGCCGGAACGGGAGCCCCTGCGCGCGCGCCTGGGCATCGGCGATGCGTTGGGTGGTGACCGGGTGGTCGCGCAGATAGTTGGGAGCGTTGCCCTCGACGAATCGGGTCGATCGCTGCAGCCTTTCCATGAACGTCGCCATCGACGTCGGATCGAACCCTGCCGCGACCATGCGCTGGAAGCCGATGCGGTCCGCCTCCTCTTCGTTCTGGCGCGTAAAAGTGATCTGGCTCTGGATCGCGAGCCCCGAGGCCGAGGCGATCGCTGCCTGCGTCATGTCGCCGCTCGAGGACGAGTGCGAACGAGAGACGAGGACCGCAGCGGCCAATGCGCCGAGCATCGCCAGCATCGCGTCGCGCTGGTTGCCCAGACTGCGCGCGATATGGTGCTGGGTGACGTGCGTGATTTCATGGCCAAGCACCGACGCCAGCTCGGATTCGGTCTGCGTGAGCAGGATGAGGCCCGTGTTGACGCCGACGAAGCCGCCAGGAAGCGCAAAGGCGTTGATCGAAGAATCAGCCATCGCGAAGAACTCGAAATCGAACGGCGCCCCGGGGACGGCGTTGACCAGGCGGTTGCCGAGCTCGTTCAGGTAGCCGACGACCTCAGGATCGTTGAGATAGCCACCGCTGCCGCGGACCTCGCGCATCACGCTCTCGCCGAGCTTGCGTTCCTGAACGCCGGAGAGCAACGCCGCTGACGGATCGCCGAGGTCTGGAAGACCTTGCGGAAGATTCTGGAGAGCGGGCGGCGGTGGATTCGGGACAGCCTGAGATCGACCGAACACCGGAAGATCCTGCGCAGTATTCTGCGCCCCCGCGACGGGCATCAGTGCAAGCGACGCACCGATCCACGCGACCATGGTGGAACGGAACCGGCGGCGAACGGCAGGGGGCGTTTCGGTCACGGTGCTATGATTATCCTGCCGCGGCGAAAGTTCTGGACGCGTGGGAGAGCGGATACTCAAGGGCGGGCGAGCGCGATGGCTGGACAACGGGCACATTTTACCCACTTCGACGCCGCCGGTCAGGCGCGCATGGTCGACGTGGCGGGTAAGGAGATCACGCGGCGGATCGCGCGGGCGGGGGGCCGCATCGTCATGCGGGCCGAGACATTGGCGATGATTCGCGCCGGCCAGGCCGGGAAGGGTGACGTGCTGGGCGTGGCACGCATCGCCGCAATCCAGGCGGCCAAGCGCACCGCCGAGCTGATCCCCCTGGCGCATCCGCTGCCGCTGACCTCGATCGTGGTCGAGTTCGCGCTGGATGAGCCGGCAAGCGCCGTGGCGATCGAGGTGAGCGCCGAGACCCTGGATCGCACCGGCGTCGAGATGGAAGCCCTCACCGCAGCGGCCGTCGGCCTACTGACGATCTACGACATGTGCAAAGCAGTCGATCGCGGCATGCGCATCGAGAGCGTGCGCCTGCTCGAGAAGTCGGGCGGGAAGTCGGGGCATTTCACGGCAGAGTGACGGATCGGTCCTGGCTCAAATCTGAGTCGGCCGCGGCCTCCTCGGACGATCAGTCTAGGGTGTAATGTCGCGTGTCGGCCGCCAGCGGCGACTCGCGGACGCTCGACCCCCACGCGCTGCGCGCGCGGGTTCCCCTCTCGCTGCTCGCACCGCTACCAGTTCCACATCGAGCCGTCTTCGAGTCGATTTACGGGTAACGCGCTGGGCTGGTACGGGTACTTGGCGGCAAGCTTCTCGTCGATGACCACACCGTGGCCTGGCGCATCGCCCGGATGCATATAACCCTGGTCGTACCAGTACGCGTGCGGGAAGACCGCATCGGTCTCGGGCGTGTGCCGCATGTATTCCTGCACGCCGAAGTTGGGCACCCAGGTGTCGAAGTGCAGCGCCGCGCCCATGCATACCGGCGAGAGATCGGTCGCGCCGTGGCAGCCGGTGCGCACGTGATAGAGCTCGGCGAGATGCGCAATCCGGCGCAGGTGGGTGATGCCTCCGGCGTGCACGACCGTCGCGCGAACGAAGTCGATGAGCTGTTCGGTGATCAGCGTCTGGCAGTCGTGGATCGTGTTGAATACCTCGCCCACCGCGATCGGCGTGACCGTGTGCTGGCGGATGAGACGGAAGCCCTCCTGGTTCTCCGCGGGCGTCGGGTCCTCCATCCAGAATAGACGGTAGGGCTCGAGCGCCTTTCCCAGCCGTCCGGCCTCGATCGGGGTCAGCCGGTGGTGCACGTCGTGCAGGATGTGATGCTCGAAGCCGAAGCGTACGCGTATCGCCTCGAACAGCTTTGGAACGTGGTCGAGATACTTCGAGGTCGACCAGACGTTCTCGCTCGCAATCGCGGCGTCCGCTGGCTCGTAGTACATCCGGTCCTTCGATACCCCATATGTCGACGCGAGCCCGGGAATGCCCGACTGGGCACGAATAGCTTTGTACCCGAGGCCGGCATAGCGCGCGACCTCGTCCAATGTCTCGTCGATGTCCTTACCGTTGGCGTGGCCGTAGACCATCACCCCGTCGCGGCTCCTGCCTCCCAGGAGCTGGTAGAGGGGCAGGCGGGCCACTTTGCCCTTGATGTCCCAGAGCGCCGTATCGACGGCCGCGATGGCGCACATCGTCACCGGGCCCCGGCGCCAATACGCTCCACGATAAAGGTATTGCCAGATGTCCTCGATCATCGCCGGATCGCGGCCGATGAGCGCGGGGATGATGTGCTCGGTGAGGTACGTCGCGACGGCGAGCTCGCGCCCGTTCAGCGTCGCGTCGCCCAGGCCGTCGATGCCTTCGTCGGTTTCGATCCGGAGGGTGACGAAGTTGCGTCCGGGACTGCAGACAATGACACGGCCGGCGGTAATCTTCATGGCGGAAAGGAAAAGGTAAAGTGGAGCGCGAGGCGGCGAATCGAAGCGTAGGAGCGTCGCGGGGTTGCAGGTCACGCGGGACTCACTTTTCGACGCGCTGGCCGGCTGGTTCGGTGGCTAGGCCACTTGACCGCAGTATAGGCGAATGGCTACCATCGAGTCGAGTGCCGGGTCGATCGCCGATCGTGCCGCCATCCGACGCCAACACTAGGCCGGACCCCCGGTCATGGAGGAAATCCCGCCGTGCCCCTGCAAGCCGTCGAGCCGCGCCGGCTCTACCGGCAGATCGCCGCTCAAATCACGGAGCTGATCGCCAGCGGAGAGTTCCCGCCGGGCGCGCGGTTGCCTGCGGAGCGTGACCTGGCGAGCTCGCTTGGCGTAAGCCGCGCCTCCGTGCGCGAGGCAATCATCTCCCTCGAGATCGGGGGCCTGGTCGAAGTGCGCGTCGGTACCGGTATTTTCGTCACTTCGCCCGCAGCCCAGAGCCAGGCGACCCGCGATGCGGGGCCGGGACCCTTCGAGCTGTTGCAGGCGAGAAAGCTGATCGAAGGCGAGATCGCAGCCGTGGCCGCGACGAAAGCCTCGCAGCCTGATCTCGATCTGCTGCGACAGAGCCTGCAGCACATGGAGGCGCACGTCGAGGACTTCGCCGTGCGCGAGGCGAGCGACCGTGAGTTTCACCTCGGCATTGCCAAAGCGACCGGGAACAGTTCGCTGGAGCTCGTCGTCGAAGGGTTGTGGGATCAGCGCGCCGAGTTGTGGGGTCGTCTGCAGAGTCACTTTCATACGCAGGAGCTGGCGCGCAAGACGATCCGCGATCACGCCGCCATTCTCGATGCCATTTGCGCGCGCGATCCGGCCGCGGCGCGCGCGGCGATGCATCGCCACCTGACACGGGTGGTGCGCGAATTCCAGCGCGGCCTCGAAGATGGCACGCGCCCGACGGCGCGCCCGTCCGGGGCATCGCGGCCGAGCGCACGGCGGGCGCGGGCGTGAACGTGAATTTCGCCATCCGGGCGGCGCCGCGGCGGCGAGCTCGACGCTTCGATCATGGCTGGCTCGAGTCAGCCGTGGGTTACGCAGTCACCAAGGAGGAACAGCATGCGTTCACAAAAGAAAGTCGATTTACCGGGATCCCCACTTCGCCGCGCCGGATTGCGCCTCGCTGCAACGGCACTCGGCGCGGCCGCGTTGCTTGCGCTGGGCCTGCCGGCCTGGGCTCAGGCTCCCGCGATGCCGAAGAGCCCGGTCACCCTTAACATCGTCGACGTCGCCGGCAACCTCGCGCTCACTCAGGACGCCATCGACGCTTACCAGAAGAAGCATTCGCAGCTGGTTTCCAAGATCACCTTCACCAAGGCGCCCGCGCCGGAGCTGCCGGGCAAGCTCAAGGCCATGCAGGGGGCCGGCCGCAGCGACATCGACATGGTGCTGACGGGCACAGACTTCCTTGCCGCCGGCATCGAGCAGGGCGTACTGGCGAAGGTTCTCCCGGAATACGCGGCGAAATTTCCGAACCTCACGAGCAACTATCAGCCGGCGGCCGCCAAGATGCAGGAGCTGGCGCAGGACTACGGCGTCGTCGTCACGTTCATGCCGGCGGGGCCGCTGCTCGAGTACAACCCCGCCAAGGTCAAGCAGGCGCCGACGACGCCGCAGGAGCTGCTCGCCTGGTGCAAGGCCAATCCGAACCGGCTGATCTACGCGAGGCCAGCCAACTCGGGGCCCGGGCGCACTTTCATCATGGGGCTGCCGTATATCCTTGGCGACAAGAACCCGAAGGATCCCGTCAATGGCTGGGAGAAGACCTGGGCGTACCTCAAGGATCTCAACAGCTGCATCGAGTACTACCCAACGGGCACCGGCGCGGTGATGAAGGAGCTCGGTGAAGGGTCGCGCGACATCACCGTCACCATGACCGGGTGGGACCTGAATCCGCGTATTCTCGGCATCGTGCCCAAGGACTACAAGGTCACACCGCTGAAGGGGATGACCTGGATCAACGACGCCCACTACATGGTGATCCCGAAGGGCGTGGCGCCGGAGAAGGTCGCAGTGATTCTCGATCTGATGGCGTACCTGCTCACCCCGGAAGCGCAGGCGTACACCTACGATAAGGGCTATTTCTATCCCGGCCCGGCGGTGAAGAACGTCACGCTGTCGATGGCGCCGAAAGAAAGCCAGGATGCGATCAAGGAGTTCGGGCGGCCGGAATACGACAAATGGCTCAGCGAGTTCCCGCACACGCAGTCATTGGAGCCGAAGGCGCAGGTCGAGGCGTTCCGCATCTGGGATCAGCAGGTCGGCGCGCAAAAAACGAAGTGACGCGACTCCGAGAGCGGGTCGCTTAAAGCGGCCCGCGATGCGAAACAAATGCGTCATCCCGGCCCCGGCCTGCGCCGGGGCCGGGGCCGGGAATCCAGGTGCGCCATTTCGTCGATCGTAAAGGAACCGCATTGAAAACTGATTCCGCCGTTTCGAGAGTGGATCGCACGCGCGACGTGCTGATGCCGCTGTGCGCGGCGGCGTTCCTCGCCCTCGCGGGAACGGCCGCGACGGCTCAGATCCCGCTGCTTCCGAAGAGTGCCGTGACGATCAACGTCGTCGACGTCGCCGGCGACCTCGCGTTGACGCAAGCCGCGATCGAAGCGTACCAATCCAAGAATCCGAACCTGGTCGCCAAAGTCAACTTCACCAAGGCTCCTGCGCCAGAGCTGCCCGCCAAGCTCAAGGCGATGCAGGGAGCAGGCCGGAGCGACATCGATCTCGTGCTGACGGGCGTCGTTGCCCTGTCCGCGGGCATCGACCAAGGCCTCTGGGTCAAGGTGCTGCCCGATCACGCCGCCAAGTTTCCAGGTGTGCTCGACAACTACCTTCCCGCCGCACGAAAAATGCAGGACGTTGCGCAGGGCGAGGCGCTCGTGGTGACGTTCATGCCGGCAGGTCCACTGCTCGAATACAATCCCGACAAGGTCAAACAGCCGCCGACGACGCCGCAGGAGTTGCTGGCGTGGTGCAAGGCCAATCCGAACCGCTTCGGCTACGCGCGTCCTGCTAATTCCGGGCCGGGCTTCACTTTCCTGATGGGTCTGCCCTATCTGCTCGGCGACAAAGACCCGCGGGACCCGGCCAAGGGATGGGACAAGACATGGGCATTCCTCAAGGAGCTCGACTCCTGCATCGAGTACTACACGACGGGGACCGCGGCGATCATGAAGGAGCTCGGCGAAGGGTCGCGCGACCTGACCGTCACGATGACGGGCTGGGACCTGAATCCGCGCATCCTCGGTATCGTGCCGAAGAATTACAAGGTGACGCCGTTCAAGAACATGACGTGGGTCAACGATGCGCATTACATGGCCATTCCCAAGGGCGTGCCGCCGGACAAGCTCGCGGTGGTGCTCGACTTGATGGCCTATCTGCTCAAGCCCGAAGCGCAGGCGTTGACGTACGACAAGGGCTATTTCTATCCCGGTCCGTCGGTCAGAAACGTGCCGCTGTCGATGGCGCCGAAAGAGAGCCAGGACGCGATCCGGGAATTCGGCCGACCCGAGTACGAAGGCTGGCTCGCGCAATACCCGCACGTTCCTACGCTCGAAGCGAAAGCGGTGGTCGAGGCATTCCGGCGATGGGACAGCGAGGTCGGCGCCCAAAAGACAAAATGACGCGGCCGCTTAGGTTGCGTCCGCGATGAAACACGACTTCAAGGAACTCAAGCTCGACCGCGTCACGCGCCGGTTTTCCGGCGCCGGTGGCAAGGCCTTCAACGCGCTGGACGAGCTCACGCTGACGGTCAAGCGCGGCGAATTCATCTGCCTGCTCGGGCCCTCGGGTTGCGGGAAGTCGACCGCGCTCAACTGCATCGCCGGGCTCATGCAGCTCTCCGGCGGCACCATCTGGCTCGACCAGCAGCGCATCGACACGCTGCCGCCGGAGCGGCGCGGTTTCGGCATGGTGTTCCAGAACTACGCGCTGTTTCCGCACATGAGCGTGGCCAAGAACATCGGCTTCGGGCTGCGTATGCGCGGCGTCCCGCCCACCGAGACCGCGTCGCGCGTCGCGCATGCGCTCAAGCTCGTCCAGCTCACCGGTCAGGAGCACAAGCTGCCGGGGCAGCTCTCCGGCGGCCAGCAGCAGCGCGTGGCCATCGCGCGGGCCATCGTCATCGAGCCGCCGCTGATCCTGATGGACGAGCCGCTGTCGAATCTCGATGCCAAGCTGCGGATCGAGACTCGCGCCGAGATCCGGCGCATCCACCGCGAGCTCGATCGCGCGACGATCTATGTCACGCACGATCAGGACGAGGCGTTGTCGCTCGCCGATCGGATCGTGGTGATGAAGGATGGCGTGGTGCAGCAGGTCGGGACGCCTGCCGAAGTCTATTCGCAGCCAGCCAATCTCAACGTGGCCCGCTTCATGGGGTATCGCAATGTGCTCGAGCTCGACGTCGTGCGCGAGGACGGCGACCGGGTCGCGCTCGAGGGACAGGCCATCGCGCTGACCGGCATGCGCAAGCAGCCGCTTGACGGCTCGCGCGCCGTCGTGGCGATCCGACCCGAGGAGATCTCGGTCGGCGAGGGACCCGGCGGTCTCAACACCATCGCGGGCCGCGTGGATAACGTCGAGTATTGCGGCCGCGATTCGCTCCTGGATGTGATCACGCCCTCGGGAAGACTGCTCCACGTGCGGGGACCGGTCACGACCGCGCTCAACGACACGGTGCGCGTATATGTGCCGGTCGAGCGCGCACTGGTCTATCCGAGCGATCGAACCGACACAGCACGATGACGACCGCGAGAGAGACTGCGGCGCGCGCCCCATCCGATCGGGCGCTGCTGCTGGTGATCCCGGCGGCGGCGTTCATGCTGCTCCTGTTCGTCTATCCGTTTCTCTACGGGCTGGTGCTCTCGTTCAACCCGAAGCAGGGTGGCTGGCTCGCGAACTACCATTTCTTCTTCACCACCGACAACGAATGGCCGACCATCTGGACGACGCTCAGGCTCGCGTTGCCGGCGACCTTGATCAACGTCGGCCTCGCGCTGCCCATCGCGTACAAGATGCGCGTGAAGACGCGCTACCAGCGCTGGGTGACGACGATCCTGGTCGTGCCGATTACGCTCGGCACCGTGCTGATCGCCGAGGGGATGCTCACCTATTTCGGTCCCAGGGGATGGCTGTCGCAATTCCTCCAGCTCGTGCACCTTTACGACGGGCCGATCCGCCTGACGCATAACTACTGGGGCGTGCTCATCTCGCTCATCATCTCCGGCTTTCCGTTCGCATTTCTGCTGATCCTGTCGTACGTCACCGGCATCGATCCGGTGCTCGCCCGCGCAGCGGCGACGCTTGGCGCGGATCCCAAGGCGCAGTTCAGGCACGTCTATCTGCCATTGCTCGCGCCGGGGCTCGCGATGTGTTTCTGCCTCGCCTTCGTGCAGGCGTTTTCGGTGTTCCCGTCTGCGATCCTGCTTGGCTCGCCCGCCGGTCCCACGCGCGTGATCTCTATCGCGGCGTACGAGGCGGCCTTCGAGCAGTACGATTATTCGCTGGCCTCGGCCATTGCGATGCTCATGGGTCTGGTGCAGCTCGTGATCGTAGCGGCGGTCCTGGGGTTGCGCAGCGCTTTCTATCGTGGGCCGGTGGGCGGAGGCAAGGGTTGAGAGACAAGCCGAACCCGTGGCTCGACCGCGTCTGGCGCGGCCTGCTGCTGGGCCTGATGACGCTGTTCGTGGTCAACATTGGCCTGATGGTCGCCGCTGTCGCCACGAGCTCCTTCGCCCGCCGCTGGCTCGGCACATGGTTTCCCGACGGCTGGACGGCGACTTGGTACACCGCGGCGTGGCGGGAGTTTCAGCTCGATAGCATCCTGTGGGTCACCGTGGAGGTCGTCTTCGCGCTCTCGCTCCTGATCGGTGTGCCCGCAGCCTATACGCTGGCGCGACGCAATTTCGTCGGCAAGCGCGCGCTGATGCTGCTCTTCCTGTTGCCGCTCATGGTCCCGCCGATCACCTACGGCATCCCGCTCGCGACCGTGCTCTACCAGGTTCAGCTCGCCGGGACGATCTACGGCGTCATCCTCGCCAACCTCATCCCGGCGGCGCCTTTCGTGATCCTGGTGATGACGCCCTTCATCGAGCAGATCGATCCCAACCTCGAATCCGCGGCGCGGGTCTTCGGTGCGAGCACCGGACGCATGTTCCTGCACGTCCTGGTGCCGCTCCTCGCACCGGGGATCCTCGCCGCGTCGCTGCTGGTGCTGGTACGCACGATCGCACTCTTCGAGCTGACCTTCCTCACCGCGGGTCCCGATTCGCAGACGCTCGTCGTCGCGCTTTACTACGCGGTGTTCGCGGCCGGCGTCCGTGCACCGCAGTCGGTCGATGCGATGGCGATGATCTACATGGCCGTGACGCTCGTCTGGCTGCTGATTGCGCTGCGCTTCGTCAATCCGACGCAGCTCGTGTCCCGTGTCAAAGAGCATCCTCAACCGGCGACATGACAAGGCTGTCGCTCGCCACGCTGGGCAACCTGCCGCCGTCGATCGCCACGCCTGCGTACGATCCGCGGCTGATCGCCATCGGCATCGTCCATCTCGGCATCGGCGCGTTTCATCGTGCGCAGACGGCCATTTACACCGATGATGCGCTGGCACAGGCGCAGGGGCCTTGGGGCATCTGTGGGGTGAGCCTGCGCTCGGCGGACGTGCGCGACCGGCTTGCGCCGCAGGATGGGTTGTACACCAGCGTCGAGAAGAGCCCGAAAGGTTTGCGCCGGCGCATCATCGGCAGCGTGGTCGAAGTCCTGTTCCTCGGCGAGGACCGCGACCGCATTGCCGCGCGATTGCACGCACCGGCGACCGACATCGTCTCGTTGACCGTGACCGAGAAGGGCTACTGTCACGACCCGGCGAGCGGCCGGCTCAACTTCGCGCATCCGGATATCGTGCACGATCTTGCCGATCCCGCGCGACCACTGAGCGCGGTGGGACTGATCGTTGCGGCGCTCGACGCGCGCCGCAGGTCCGCCGCGAAGGGTTTCACGGTCCTCTGCTGCGACAATCTGCCGCACAACGGCGCGCTGCTTCGGGGCCTCGTGCTGGCGTTTGCCGCGGAACGCGATCCGGCGCTTGCGCGCTGGATCGAGGACAACGCGGCATTTCCATCGACCATGGTCGACCGCATCGTTCCGGCGACGACCGACGCCGACATCGCTGACAACGACCGCGCGCTCGGGTTGCACGACGCCGCGCCGGTCGTGCACGAGCCGTTCAAGCAATGGGTGATCGAGGATCGCTTCGTTGCCGGGCGGCCTGCATGGGACCGCGTCGGCGTGCAGTTCGTCGCCGACGTCGCGCCGTTCGAAGCGATGAAGCTTCGGCTGCTCAACGCCAGCCATTCGGCGTTCGCGTATCTCGGTTATCTCGCCGGTCACGAATATATCTATCAGGTCGCGGCGCAACCCGACTTTGTCGCCTTCATGCGGCGATTGATGAAGGAGGAGGTTGCGCCCACGCTCGAGTTGCCCGCGAGTGTCGACGTCGTCGCGTACCAGGAGGCACTGGTCGAACGCTTCGGCAATCCCGCCCTGCCGCACCGCACGCAGCAGATCGCGATGGACGGCTCGCAGAAATTGCCGCAGCGCCTGCTCGCCACGGTGCGCGACAATCTCGCCGCAGGACGCCCGATCGAGCTTCTCTGCCTCGCTGTAGCGGGCTGGATGCGCTACGTCAGCGGCGGCGACGAAGCGGGCCGTCAGATCAAGGTGTCCGACCCGCTTGCCGCCGATTTCGCCCGGATTGCCGCCGGGCACCGAGGCGATCCGGAGGGCCTGGCCCGGGGATTGCTGTCGATCTCCGCGATCTTCGGCGACGATCTGCCTGCTGATCCGCGCTTCGCGGGCGAGGTCACCGCCCGGCTCGCCGCGCTTTTCCGTGACGGCGCGGCGCGCACGGTGAGAGCTGCGGCCGGGCGAGGCTGACAGCGATTTGGAACGAGGGCGGTCGCGCTCAGGAAGCTACTCCTGACCGGGGCTCCTCTTGCGCGCGCGGGGCCCCGCGGCGGAACTACCCGCTGATGCGCGTTGCGCAAGCGCCGGCTTCGCGGTAGTCGCCCGGATGATAAGGGTGCTCGCAAGCTTCTGGTGAAGCTGGGCATTGGCCGAAGGCGGGACGTCACCGCACTGGTGCAAGAGAAGATCCACCGCCGCGCGTCCGGCCGCTTCCATCGGCATGGCGACGGTCGTGAGCGGCGGCGCGCACATTGCGGCGTAGAGGATATCGTCAAAGCCAACCAGGCTGACGTCCTCCGGCACCCGGATGCCACGCGCGACGAGGCGCCGCAAAGCGCCGAGCGCCATCATGTCGTTGTAGGCGACGAGCGCAGTCGCCCCTGTGTTCACTGCGAGATCCGCGGCCTCGATCCCACCCTCGAATTTCGGCTCGAACGGCCCGAGTTCGACCAGTTGTATACGGTGCGAGCGCGCCGCCGCGAGCAAGCCCCGGCGCCGTTCGCGATTCGACCAGGCTTGGCGCGGCCCGCTCAGGTACGCTAGGCGGTGATGCCCCAGCGCGGCAAGGTGACCGATGGCTTGGCGCATGCCGCGTGCGACATCCATCAGCACCGCGGGTATTCCAGACAGCCGCCGGTTGACGAGCACTAGCGTTGTCATCCTGGCGATCCGGGCCAGCTGCGCGTCGGAAGCGAACGGCGCGCACACGATCACCCCGTCGACCTGTTTGCCCATCGTGTGGACGAGGTTCTCCTCGGCGGCGGGATCCTCCCCACTATCCGCGAGCAGGACTGCATAACCGCTTTGGTGGGCGCGCGCCTGCACGCCGCGCAGGACGCTCGGATAGAACGGATTGTCGAGGTCTGGAACGATGATGCCGATATTGCCGGTCCTGCCGGTGATCAGGCTGCGCGCGGCCGGGTTGGGCCGATACGCCAGCTGCTCGGCCGCTGCGAGGACCCGCTTGCGCGTCTGTTCGCGCAGGAGCTGCGGCTCAGCGAGCGCACGCGAGACCGTCGCCACCGAGACGTGGGCACGCCGCGCGACATCGCGGATGGTTATCGCCACGACATTGTCCCGGACGCCTCGAGCGTGGTTAGGGTAAGCAATTGTAACCATCGGATCGCGATCCGGTATGTCGAATCGCCAGCACCGGGTCGTTGTATGGTTCGCAGCGTGCGCCGAATTGGTAAAAAAGAACGAGTAAAAATTACTGACCATGCATGCCCTTGCAGTGGCCGGCAACGCAGACGCCTGAGTTTGCGCAGCAAGGGACAACAAGCACGATTTATGCTTTGCGGATGAAAACGTTTTCAGTCGCCGGGCTTGCGGCGTTATTCGAGCCCGATCGGCATGCGAAAACCGCTGCGGCGCAACAAGTCCGGCCTCGCCTATCGAGGCCGACATCGAAGGAGGAGCTGTTCATGGGCACCGAAAGGCGAGCGGAGGCACTGGAGCGGCTTCCGTCGAAGGACCTTGTTCGGCGTGAGGCAGACAAGAGACGAGCGCTTCGCGTGGTGCTCCTGCTTGCTCTGACCGGAAGCGGTGTGGGCCACGCGGCCGTTCCCAATCCTTGCGATCCGTTGACCTACGGCGCCGTCGCGGACGGCGTCACCGACAACACCGTCGCCATCCAGAAGGCGATCGACACTTGTGCAGCGCTGGGCGGCGGGACTGTGCCTTTCGATCAGGGCGTGTTCCTCACCGGTCCTTTCACCCTGAAGGACGACATCCTGCTGCGCATCGCCGCCGGCGCGACGATTCTCGGCACGACCGACCAGTCGCGCTATCTCCCCGCGTATATCGGGACCCGCTACCGGGCGGGCGAAGCCCTGATCTCCACCGACAACGCCACCGACGTCGGGATCATCGGCGGGGGCACGATCGACGGCCAGGGCGACGTGGATTCTCCGGGCGGGCACAGCTGGTACTATCTCGCGAGCAACCCACCCTTTAATAATTTTCCCTACGCGAGCTACCCCTTCGCGCCGAGCAGTAACGGCTTGCCCCGGCCGTGGCTGGTGGAGTTCTGGATGACCGACCACATCGTGGTGCAGGGCGTTCATCTCGCGCGCTCGCCGATGTGGACACTGGTGCCGCGTTACGGAACCGACGTGACGATCGTGGGCATCAGCGACAGCGCGCCGTCGACCTCCCGTAACACCGACGCGATCGATGTCGTCTCGTCGGACCACGTGACGATCTCCAGCGTGAACTTCGCCTCCGGCGACGACGACGTAGCGCTCAAATCCGGCCTTCCGCCGCTGTATCAGGATCCGAATGCTTTACCGATGCCGCAGGCGGCGACGCAACACGTCACGGTGGCGAACGCCGTCTTCACGTCGGGCCATGGCATGTCGATCGGCAGCGAAGCGATCAACGGGGTGCACGACATCGACATCTC
>VBCL01000180.1:14327-15475 GCA_005888865.1 Betaproteobacteria bacterium
GGCGACCGGCGCGACCAACCTCAGCTTCATCGACGGGCTGCCGGAGTCATCGGTGCTCAACGTCACGCTCGACAACGTAAGCGTCGGCCAGGCCAGCAGCAGCGTCAAGCCGATGGACTTGCGCTACATGACCGGCACGTTCTCGAACGTCACAGTCAGCCCGACGAGCACCGGCCACAATTTCGGTTGCCTCGTCGGCGTTTCGGTGGCGGGCGAGAGCCTGCCGTAGCACCGGCTTCGCCCAAGCTTCGCATCCATTCAAAACGGGACACGCTCATGGACATCCGCATGCGATCCGGACTGGTGAGCGCCATTGCCTGGCTGGCGATGGCCGCGCTCGGCAGTTTCTGCGCCACTTACGCGGGCGCCGCGATCATCCTCGTATCGAAAGGCCAGATCACGACCGGCAGCGACACCAGCGGAGCATTCGGTACCGCGGGATCGAACCTCGCAGGTCAGGGCTACAAGCTGATGATCGCTTACGATGACTTTTCCGGAACGTTCCACGCGTCCAGCCCGACTTTCGAAAAGCAGATGGGGCCGGTCACCGGCGTCGTCAGCGTGACGGTCGGCGGGGTGCCGTTCTCGCCCGTCGTGACGCGATCGTTCGGTGCGTTTCTCTACGTCAACAACAATGGCGTATTCAGCGAGCTCGCGGGCTTCCAGAGCGGGAACGACGCGCAGGGCCAGGCAGTCTATGCAGCGCACGACCTCTCCAGCACCGCGGGCACCGTCACCGGACCGGGCATCGGGATGACGGCCTACACGGCGGTGGCGGGCGACGTAGGGCTGGTCAACTTCAGCACGTCGGGAGCGGCCGGAAGCGCCTCGTTCACGGCGACGCCTACCGCGGCGTGGCTGGTGTTCCCGCCGCCACAATTGATCGCGAGCCTGGTCGCGTACGTGAGAGGGCTCGGACTGTCCGGCGGCATCCAGACGAGCTTTCTGGCCAAACTCGCCGCAGCGCAAGCCGATCTCGTCGCGGGCGATAGTGCCTCGGCGACGCAGAGCATCACCGACTTCATTAACGAAGCCAAGGCACAGAGCGGCAAGGTCCTGACCTCGGCCCAGGCGTCGCAGATGATCGGGCAGGCCCAAACGATTCTATTTACGATCGGTGTCATCTATTCGGCCTGAGCGCAGCTTGC
>VBCL01000561.1 GCA_005888865.1 Betaproteobacteria bacterium
GGAAGAGGGCAATCTTGACGCGCGGCGACGTTCGCGCAGGTTCGGGGGGCATGTGACACAGTTCTGACACAGTTCCTTTTTCGATTTACGCCCACGCATATGTAGCCGCATCCACTAAGACAGAGCGCGATCAGTCAATGCGATGTGCAGCGTGTTCGATCTAGGTCGCGCTGCCGCTTCTCCCCTTCTGCTTTGCGCCTGCACCGCGCGCGCTGTTCAGGCCGGATGAATCATCTCTCGCGCAGCGCACCGATCAATGCAAAGGCACCATCGAGAGAGCACGCCAGGACTGACGCCCGTCGCAACTCGTTGAGCACGGCGTCGGACGTCGTTATCTGAACGGCCGACAATTGCGTAGGCATGGCGGTCAGTGAAGGGCACTGCCGTGGCCCCGCCTTTCCGGGGCCACACCTGTTGCGATACTGCTATCGCTGCTGCAGCGCCGGTTGGCCGAGCCACTCGCCGAACCGGATGTCGCCGAGTCGCGCCTCGCCCCAAGGAATCAACGACCGTTCACTGAGTTCGGCCCCGAAGTACCGCGCGTGCGGATCGGCGACAACCTCGCGGGGGTCGTGGTACGCGGCGAGGCCCTGACGGATCAGTTCGTCGAAACGGAACTGTTGCGGACCGGCCACTTCGACGATGCCGTTGACTGGGGAACCCACGGCGACCGTGCCGACGGCCTTCGCGACGTCCTCAGCCGCAATCGGCTGAAAGAGCACCGGTGGCACCCGGACCGTCGTTCCGACGGTGGCGTCATCCGCAATGCGTTTGACGAACTCGAAGAACTGCGTGGCGTGAACGATCGAGTACGGGATTCCGCCACTTTTGATCAACGCCTCTTGAGCGTTCTTCGCGCGGAGGTACGGACTGTCCGGTATCCGCTCGGTTCCCACAACTGACAGCGCGACGTAATGCGTCACACCGGCTGCTGCCGCGTACTTGAGTATGTTCCGCGTGGACGTGGTGAAGAAATCCATGACGGCCTTCTCCTCGAATGAAGGAGAGTTCGAGACGTCAACCACGACCGACGCGCCTCGAAGAACATCAGCCAGTCCCTCCTCGGTGAGAGTGTTGACCCCGGTGTCTGGCGAGGCCGGCAGGGCTTGATGGCCGTGTTCACGCAGCTTGGTGGTGAGCTTTGAGCCGATCAACCCGGTGCCGCCGATGATAACGAGTTTCATGATCGAGGTCCCTTTCAGTGTTGAAGTAATCTCGGCTACCGATAGTGGCGTGTGAGTTCCCGTTCAGCGGCCAGCCAGTGATCAAGGTCTTGGCCATCCCGCCGACCGCGGGTTTCGTAGAAGTGGTACGCGAGCCGAGCGATCTCGTCGTGTGACGGAGGCTCGGAGCCGCCCGTGTATTTCGTCAACATGCGTTCGCCCGTGAGGATCGCTGCGATATCGGAAATCATCATGGCTGTCCCCCGCGACATCCTTGGACATCAGTGCTCGAACTGTGGCTTCCTGCGCGCCTTCCATGCCGTTCCTCCAAACGCTTCTACGAGCCATTGACCGGACACCACGCTCCGTTGTGACGTACCAGCGAAGGACCGTGAGCTGGGAAGAAGGGACCTCATGCCGCGGCAGCGCAGGCCGACGTGGAAGCGACGTGCGACGCCAGGAGGCCCTCGAGGCCGGCGACGTCGCCATGCCGGGCTGCCGCGAGGAACGCGTCGAGAAGACGTTCGTGCTGGGTCGCACTCGCGGGCATCCTTCGGCCATTAGCGACGTGCTGGCGTGCGCGAGTCATCACCTGCCGCGCGTTGGCCACTTCGAGCCGGAGGAGGTCCGCGATGTCGCGGTACGTATAGTCGAACGCCTCTCGAAGGATGTACGCAGCCCGTTCCGTGGGCGATAACTTCTCCAGCATGTCGAGGACTCCCAGCTCCAGGGCCTCGTCTCGTTCCGCTCGCACTCGGGGGTCGGCGCCCGTGTCCGCTGGTTCCGGCAGCCACTCTCCGCCGCACGTTTCCCGTCGCGAGCGTGCTGACTGGAGGACGTTGATCGCCAGCCGGGTTGTCGTGGTCGCGAGAAAGGCAGCAGCATCGCGAACAACGCCGCGATCCGCCGTCTGCCAGCGTACCCAGGCGTCTTGCACGACGTCCTCGGCTTCGACTGCGCTACCCAGCATCCGGTAGGCGATGCCAAAGAGACGAGGACGCACGCTCATGAACGTCGAAAGGCCATCGTCATGAGTTCTGGTTTTGCTCTCTGCCGAGGGCGAGGTCTCCGCTCTCGAAGCGGGCTGTGATTGAATAGCGCGTGCGGCAGCCATTTCGTTGCTCCCCTGCCTGCAGTCTGAAGGGGAGGCGACTTGTCAACAACCCTCGATGGGGTCTCCGTGTGGTACCCAAATCGCTCGGCCAGACCACACCCCTTTCGGGGTGAGCGACTCTCACACGGTCGCGGGATTTACCGTTGGGGAATTTCGACGTGCTTGCGTCCGAAGAGGCGCGCATCCACGGAACCGCAGCCGGGTCCGAGCATCGGGCGTGCGGCCAACCGTACACTGAAATGAATGCCATCCCGGAGTTGATACGCTATCGGACGATCGTTTCA
>VBCL01000559.1:0-509 GCA_005888865.1 Betaproteobacteria bacterium
GTCATCCACAGGAACAGCAGCAGCCCCATCTCGGAGTTGAAGCGGATGTTCGAGAACGCCCACGCCAGCGTCGACACCGCCAGCGACAACGCCGTGAACGTCACCGCCTTTCCGGCGGTCTGCATGCCCCGCTGGACGGCGATGATGAAGTCCTTGTGGTCGCGATATTCCTCGATCGCACGGCTGACGATGTAGAGACCGTAATCGATGCCGAAGCCGACGCCGACCGTCACCACGGGCAGTGACTGCAGGTTTATGCCGAGGTGGCGGAAGCCGATGTAGGCGTTGATCACGCCGTTGGCGAGAAACAGCGGGATCAACATGATGATACCGGCCACGAACGATCGATAGGTGAACAGCAGGACGAAGAAGATCGTTCCGAAGCCCAGGATGTTCATCAAGATGTCGTTCTTGAGGATCTCCTCGTTGGCGGCCGCCGTGACGCCGATCAAACCGCCGGCGAGACGGAAGTCGACCTTGTTGTTGGGGAACTTCTCCACGTACTCGCG
>VBCL01000559.1:587-2130 GCA_005888865.1 Betaproteobacteria bacterium
TCCGACGGCGGCGCGCCGGCGAAATAGAAGAAGAACAGGTTGGCGATGCGGCCGATTTCCTCCGGGATCACGCCCCAGCGCGGCTGGGCATCGTAGAACACCATGTTGATCGACTTGACGATGTCGGCGAGCGAGAAGCTGTAGCCGATCTCGGGATCGCTATCGACGTAGCGCTGGAAGGACTCCATCGCGTCTTCGGCCTCGGGAGCCTTCAGCCCTCCCTTGTCCTTCGCCTCGACCACGATGATCAGCGGCTCCACACCGCCGAAGAACTGCTGGATGCGTGTGTGCGCCTGGTTGTACGGCGAGTCGGGCTGGAGGAGCGGGGTGGATGCCGTCGCGTCGCCGATGGTGATGTGCTGCAGCTGCGTGAACGCGAGCAGGAAGCCGCCGACCCACACGCCGACCGCGACCCAGCGGGCGGTCGGACCGACGACGACGTGGCTCCACCCCGTGATCAAGCGCTGGAAGATGCCTTCGTCGCGCCTGATCACGTTCTCCTTCTCGGGCGCCTTCAGGTAGTAGTAGATGATCGGGTTCAGGACCAGCTCGGAAAGCACGATCGCCGCTACCCAGATCGACGCGGAGATCGCGATCCGCTGCAGGATCACCACCGGGATCAGCACGATCACCAACATGCCGAGCGCGTCGGTGATGATTCCCGACAGCGTCGGCTCGAACAGCTCGGCGAACGCCGCGACGATGGCTTGCACCTTGCTCCAGTTATGGCGGCGGTATTCCTCGTAATAGCGGTCGTGCATCTGCACGGAGTGACTCACCGAGCGCGCGGTGACGAAGAACGGGATCACCAGCGCCAGCGGATCCATCGGAAAACCGATCAGCTGCACGACGCCGAGTCCCCAGATCGCCGACATCACGCCGGTGAGCGTCGGCCGCAGCGCGCCGCGCCAGTCGTGGAAGTACATGTAGAGCAGGATCCACAAGAAGATCGTGCATCCCCCGAAGATGTACCAGACCTCTCCCGTGTAGTGATAAATCCAGCCATAGAGCCGCGGCTCACCCGCGACCCACACGGTCGTCTTCTCGTCCTGGAACGGAGCGATGATCTTGTCGTTCAGGTCGTCGAAGAGCTGACGGTAATTGACGCGTCCCTCGAAGAAGTTGGCGCGCAGCAGCGCCGCCTTGTCGTCGAGCGAGACGAGAATGCCGTGGAGGTTCTCCGAGTAGTGGACGATGTTGCGGATCTCGTCGACGTCGCGCTGCGAGGCCGGCGCCCGCCGCATCACCGGCGGCGTGGCGATCGAGCCGCCCTCCAGCTTCAGGTAGCGCGGGGAGCGGTGGCCGATCGAGTCGATCTGGTCGTGATTGATGCCCGGCAGGACGTCGATGATCTGGGTCATCTTGAAGATCTTGGTCAGGGTGTCCTGATTGAAGATCGTTCCGTTCTTGACCTCGACCATGATCGTGACGTTGTTCGCGCCGCCGAACTGGTTGGCGAACCGGGTGTGCACCTGCACGAACGGATGCCGGTACGGCAGCAGGTCGCCGAACTCGGTGAACATCTGGATGCGGAACGTGAAGA
>VBCL01000559.1:2147-2690 GCA_005888865.1 Betaproteobacteria bacterium
TGGTCGATCAGCCACATGCCGAGACGGTAGAGGGCGGCCTTTTCCTGGTGGACGATTAGCTTGTCGCTCTTGATGGTCTCTTCAGCCATTGGCCTTCCACTCCCATTTCTTGCCGAAGTCGCTGGTCGTCAGGATGAGCCCGTGGCCGCCGCCCGCCACCCCATGTCCTCCCGTGTCGAAGTCGGACGCCGAGATCCAGGTGAATATGCCGGGGGGCATCTCGGCGGGCTTCCAGCCCGCGTCGGGGTTGCCACGCAGTACGATGCCGCTGGCACCGACGATCACGTAGTCGCCATCGGGCAGCGCGCGGATGTCGTAGAGCGGCGCCTGGACCGGTGACTGGTTCCACGTCCAGGTCACGCCGTCGGAAGTGGAGGCGATGGCACCGTAGGTACCGACCGCGACCGCGTGCTGCGCATCGCGCGCTTTGACACAGAGGAACGTTGGCATCGACATGACGTCACGGTAGATCGCCTTGCCGCCGAGCAGGCTGCCATGTCCCGCGCCCCACGTCTTGCCGCCGTCCGAGGTCATGCGGATCTG
>VBCL01000181.1:0-1347 GCA_005888865.1 Betaproteobacteria bacterium
GCCATGCTTATCGCGGCGCTGCAGGGCCCGATCTTCGAGCGCATCGTCCGCCGGCTGCCCGGGTATCGCGGCGAAGACGCTGGAACGGTGCTGGGCGTCGATGCGCTGATAGCGTAGCCCGGGCTACGGCCGCGTCCGGCGATGCGGTACGATGGCGCTCGCGCACGCCATCCTGCCGCCATGGAATTCGCCTTCATCCTCGACCCGCTCGCCTCGCTCAAGGCCTACAAGG
This sequence comes from Betaproteobacteria bacterium, assembly GCA_005888865.1. Lineage (GTDB taxonomy): Bacteria > Pseudomonadota > Gammaproteobacteria > Burkholderiales > Casimicrobiaceae > PALSA-1003. Next base: position 233 of record VBCL01000181.1, read on the forward strand.
ACACCAGCGTGGCGATGATGCGCGCGCTCGCGACCCGCGGGCATGCGCTCTTCACGCTGGAGCAGCGCGACCTCTTCTGGGACGGGAGGGGCACCCGGGCAACCGTCCGGCCGCTGACCGTGAGCGACGATGAGCACCACTGGTTCGAGACCGGCGCGGCAGTCGTCCGCCCGCTCGAGACCTTTTCGGCGGTACTGATGCGCAAAGATCCGCCTTTCGACATGGAGTACGTCTATTCGACGTATCTGCTCGAGACCGCCGAAGCGCGCGGCGCCCGCGTTTTCAACCGGCCCCGCGCGTTGCGCGACTACAACGAGAAGATGGCGATCGCAAGCTTCCCCGAATTCATCGTCCCGACGCTCGTCACCCGTGACGCCGAGCTGTTGCGCGAGTTCATCGACGAGCACCGGGACGTCATTCTGAAGCCGCTCGACGGCATGGGCGGGGCGTCGGTGTTCCGGGTGCGCGAGGACGATCCGAACCGCAATGTGATCGTCGAGACCGTCGGACTCCACGGCACCCGGACGGTGATGGCGCAACGCTTCATTCCGGAGATCGTCGACGGAGACAAGCGGATTCTGCTGATCGCCGGCGAGCCCGTGCCGCACGCGCTCGCGCGCATTCCTAAGCCGGGCGAGACGCGCGGCAACCTGGCCGCCGGCGGTCGCGGCGTGGCCCGCCCGCTCTCGTCGCGGGATCGGCAGATCGCGCAGGTCGTCGGCGCCAGGCTGTGGGCCGAGGGCATGCTCGTGGTCGGCCTGGACGTCATCGGCGACTATCTCACGGAAGTCAACGTGACCAGTCCGACCGGATTCGTCGAGATCACTCAGCAAACCGGGTTCGACGTCGCGGGCCGATTTGCGGACGCGCTGGCGGAGGCCTCCGAATAGGACCTGGCCTCCGTTCTGCTAAGATGGGTGAGAGAGGGGTAGCCACGATGATAGGCATCCTTATCGTTGCCCACGGCACGCTGAGCGAGAGTCTGGCCGCCGCGGTGACGCACGTGCTCGGCGGCCGGCCGCCGCAGTTCGCCACCCTGCCGGTCGCGTCGACCGACGATCCGTCGGTATTGCTGCCGAAAGCGCAGGAGCTGGTTCGCACACTCGACACCGGGG
>VBCL01000181.1:1363-7081 GCA_005888865.1 Betaproteobacteria bacterium
GCGCAACACCGTGCAATCTTGCCGCCAAGCTGCTTGTTGCGGGCCGAATCGAGGCGGTTGCCGGTGTCAATCTGCCCATGCTCGTCCGCGCGACGACTTACCGCGACCGGGATCTGGACACGATGATCAAGAAAGCCATCAGCGGGGGCTGCGACGGAGTATTGCACGTCGAGGTCGATCCCATTTATGCGGCGACAAGAGGTTGACATCGTCAACAAGCTCGGGCTGCACGCCCGGGCGTCGGCCAAGTTGACGCAACTCGCCGCGAAATACCAGTGCGACGTATCGCTGGCCCGCAACGGCCGCAAGGTGAACGCCAAGAGCATCATGGGGGTCATGATGCTCGCCGCCGGCAAGGGCAGCCGCATTACGCTCGAGACGGAGGGCGCCGACGAAGATGAGGCGATGGACGCGCTCATTGCATTGATCGGTGATTGCTTTGGCGAGGGGCAGTGACACCGGAGGTATCGTCCGGTCCGCACGACAGTCGCCGCTGGGCGACAATTTTTTACCGCAAGTTGCGTGGAACCAATGGCGGATCGGGTCGCTCAATGAAAGGGTGCCCGCATGACCTCCTTCGAACAACGACCCTTCACCAATGCAAACACGCCTCATCGAGCTGACCAACCGCCTCGGACTTCACGCACGGGCCTGTGCCAAGATTGTTCGGGTGGCTTCGCAATTCCGGTGCAATATTTCACTGGTATGGAATGGACGGTGCGCGAGCGCCAGCAGCATCATGGCCGTGATGCTGCTCGCCGCGAGCGTGGGCGCGACGATCAGGGTCGAAACAAGCGGCCCCGACGAAGCCGAGGCCATGACGGCGATGGTGGAGCTTATCGCAGGACAATTCGGCGAAGACCGCTGAGAACGTAAGGAGGTTTGAAGTGAGAAAGGACGTATCCCGCGACGTCTGCAAGCGTCGGACCGGCTTTTGCGCCCGCGCATCCTGAGTCACTGACGTGCTCACACGGACTGCGCGATGAGCTTCGTGCTGCACGGCATCGGCGTTTCCGGAGGCATCGCGATCGGCCGGGCGCAGCTGATCTCGCACGCGACGCTCGAGGTCGCGCACTATTCCATCACGCCCGAGCAGGTATCCGGGGAAATCGAGCGCCTGACCCAGGCGCTGCACGCCGTCCAGAAGGAGCTGGAAACCCTGCACGGCGCGATGACTTCGGGCGATGCGCCGGCCGAGTTCGGCGCCTTTCTCGACGTGCACTGGATGATCCTTACCGATCCAACCCTGCACGAAGTGCCGAAGCGCACGATCGCCGAGCAGTTGTGTAATGCGGAATGGGCGCTCACGCAACAGCTCGGCGTCCTGATCGAGCAGTTCGACATGATCGAGGATCCTTATCTCCGCGAACGGAAGGCGGACGTCGTGCACGTGGTCGAGCGGCTGCTCAAGGTCCTCATGGGCAAACCCGGAGCCGTGCGCCCGACCGCGGAGGAGCACACGATTCTGGTTGCGCACGACCTCTCTCCGGCCGACGTCATCCAGTTCAAGAATCACCACTTCGCCGCGTTTCTCACCGATCTCGGCGGCGTGACCTCGCATACCGCGATCGTGGCGCGAAGCCTCAACGTTCCGGCGGTTGTGGCGACGCACAACGCGCGCACGCTGATTCGCGAGAACGAGATGCTGATCGTCGACGGCGGACGCAACGTCGTCATCGTCAATCCCGACCGATCAGTGCTCGCCGAGTACCGGCTTAGGCAGGACGAGCTCGAGCTCGAGTGGCAGAAGCTTCGGCGGCTCCGCACCACCCCGGCAACGACGCTCGACGACCACAAGGTCGAACTGATGGCCAACATCGAGCTACCCGATGATCTCGAACAGTCGCTGGAGAACGGCGCGACGGGCGTAGGGCTGTTTCGCACGGAGTTCCTGTTCCTGAATCGGGACGGGCTGCCCTCCGAAGACGAGCAGTTCGAGGCGTATCGCGCGGTCGCGGCCGGCATGAAAGGTCAACCGGTAACGATTCGCACCTTCGACCTCGGCGCCGACAAGCACAAGGAGGGCCTCGACGGGCTGACGCGGGTGGCGCCGAACCCTGCGCTGGGTCTGCGGGCCATACGCTTCTGCCTCGCCGAGCCCCGGCTCTTCCTGACCCAGCTTCGCGCCATTCTTCGCGCGTCGCGTTACGGCAAGGTCAAGATCCTCCTGCCGATGCTCTCCTCGGTGGGCGAGATCGAGCAGTCGCTGGTGCTGATCGCTCAGGCCAAGGAGAGCTTGCGCGAGCAGAAGGTGAGATTCGACTCCGGAATCGAAGTCGGCGGCATGATCGAGATTCCGGCCGCGGTGCTCTCCATCGACGCCTTCACGAGCCGGCTCGATTTCCTGTCGATCGGCACCAACGATCTCATCCAGTACACCCTGGGTGTCGATCGTTCCGACGAGGCGGTATCGCAACTCTATGACGCATTGCATCCGGCGGTGATCAGGCTGATCGACCTTGCCATATCGGCGGCGACCAAGAGTGCAACGCCTATCGCGGTCTGCGGCGAGATGGCGGGCGATGTGCGCTTTACCCGATTGCTGCTCGGCATGGGACTGACCAACTTCTCGATGCACCCCGCTCACCTGCTCACGATCAAGCAGCGCGTGCTCACCAGCGACGTGGCCGAAGCGAAGGCTGTCGTCGCGCGCATGCGGCGCACTGACGAGCCGGTGAAGCTGACGGCGCTGCTCACCAAGCTCAACACCCATTGAGGTGACTACCCGCGGATCGTGCTTCGATGCCGCTGGAATTGACATCGCGCCGCGCGGCGGTAAACTAGCCGCGACGCGCCGATTTGACGATCAGCTTGCGGGCGCGAAGGGAGTCCCGCAATCCCGGACTTTCGACAAATACGGCTAAAGCGGCGAGGTTGCTTCTCCCAATTGACCGACCCGATTAGCGCGAGCTGATCGGGTTTTTTATTGGGCATCCCGTGACCGCAGCGCCCGGCTCCGTCGGCATCGTGCAACCGCAGCGAGCGTCCTTCGGCGACCCGCTCCGACTCTCGTCGGGCGCCACGCTGCCGGCGTTCGAATTGATGTACGAGACGTATGGCACGCTCAATGCCGAACGCTCCAACGCGATCCTCGTCTGCCATGCGCTCAACGCGTCGCACCACGTCGCCGGGGAATACGCCGGCCAGCCGGCAAGCGAGGGGTGGTGGGACAATATGGTGGGTCCGGGCAAGCCGGTCGACACGGCGCGTTTTTTTGCGGTCGGTGTCAATAATCTCGGCGGCTGCTTCGGCTCGACCGAGCCGGCGTCGATCAACCCCGCGACCGGAAAGCCGTGGGGCTCCGATTTTCCCATCGTCACGGTCGAAGATTGGGTCGATGCCCAGGCGCGCCTCGCCGACCACCTCGGCATCGAGCGGTTCGCCGCGGTGATGGGCGGGAGCCTCGGCGGGATGCAGGCGCTCTCCTGGGCGATCCGCTACCCGGAGCGCATCGGCAACGCGCTGGTCATCGCCGCCGCGCCCAATCTCTCGGCGCAGAACATCGCCTTCAACGAGGTCGCGCGCGCGGCGATCCTGACCGATCCCGATTTCCACGACGGGCACTACTATGCTTACGGCGTGAAGCCGGTGCGGGGCTTGCGCATCGCGCGAATGGTCGGACACATCACATACATCTCCGACGAGCAGATGGGCGAGAAATTCGGCCGCACCCTGCGCGAAGGCCTGAACTATTCGTTTGCGCCCGAGTTCGAGATCGAGTCCTACCTGCGATATCAGGCCGAGAAGTTCTCCGAATACTTCGACGCCAACACCTATCTGCGCATCACCAAGGCGCTCGACTACTTCGATCCCGCGCTTGTTACCGGCGGCAATCTCACCCGCGCGCTGGCGCCGGCGAGCTGCCGCTTCCTGGTGATCTCGTTCACGACCGACTGGCGTTTTTCTCCCGCGCGGGCACGCGAGATCGTGAAGGCACTGGTCGATAATCGGCGCGACGTTTCGTACGCCGAGATTCTCGCGCCGCACGGCCACGACGCATTCCTCCTCGACACGCCGCAATATCACGCGGTCGTGCGCAGCTACCTCGAGCGTACCTTGCGATGACGCTCTCGACGCGCCCGGACTTTTCGACCATCGCAGGCTGGATCGCGCCGAAGGCGCGGGTGCTCGATCTGGGCTGCGGCGACGGGAGCCTCTTCGCGTACCTGCGGGAATCGCAGGGCGTGACTGGCTACGGCATCGAGATCGACGACGCGGGCGTGCTCGCCTCGATCGGCAACGGGGTGAATGTCATTCAGAGCAACCTCGAGGCCGGGCTCGCGGGTTTCGACGATCAATCCTTCGACAGCGTGATCCTGTCGCAGACGTTGCAGGCGATGCGGCACACGGAGCTGATCGTGCTCGAGATGCTGCGCGTCGGCCGCGAGGCGATCGTCACCTTCCCGAACTTCGGATACTGGGCACATCGAGTCCAGGTGTTGAGCGGCCGCATGCCCGTATCGAAGGACCTGCCCTACCAATGGTACGACACGCCCAACGTCCATCTTTGCACCGTGGCCGACTTCGACGCGTTCTGCGCGGCGCATTCCTTTCGCGTCCTCGAGCGGGTCGTGCTGCACGACTCTAAGCGGGTGAGCGTCCTGGCCAACCTGTTCGGATCGCTGGCTATTTATCGGTTCCAAAGAGGCGGTGAACAATGATCAAGTGAACGGGTGAACAAGTGAACGAGTGAATAACCCCCGCGCCTGCATTCACCTATTCACCCGTTCACTGTCTTGACCGCTACAATGCCGCCGATGACTGCACCCGCAATCGGCTGGCGTCAGGCACTGTTCAACCGACGGATGCTGATCTGTGTATTCACCGGGTTCAGCTCCGGTCTGCCGCTCTACCTCCTGCTGAACCTCTTGCCGGCGTGGCTGCGCTCGGAGCGGGTCGATCTGCGGTCGATCGGGTTATTTGCACTGATTCAGCTGCCGTTCACGTGGAAATTCATCTGGTCGCCGCTGGTCGATCGCTATGCCTTGCCGTTGCTGGGTCGACGGCGCGGCTGGATGCTCGTCACGCAGGTGCTGCTGCTTGGCTCGATCCCTCTATTCGGCGCGCTCTCGCCGCGGCTCGACCTGTGGACGATCGCCTATCTCGCGGCCGCGGTTGCGCTTTTCGCCGCGACCCAGGACATCGTTCTCGATGCGTATCGCCGCGAGCTCCTGCCGGATCCCGAGCTGGGACTTGGGAACGCGATCCACGTGCAGGCTTATCGCATTTCCAGCCTGGTACCCGGTGCGCTCTCGCTCATACTTGCTGATCTGCTGCCCTGGCAGGCGGTTTTCTCGATTACCGCGCTGTTCATGCTGCCCGGCATCATCAACACCTACCTGGTTGCCGAGCCCGCGTTGGCGCGGCCGGCGCCGCACACGCTGACCGAGGCCGTGGTCGAGCCGTTCCACGAGTTCATCACGCGCGCCGGCGTTTCCCAGGCGTTGCTGGTGCTCGCCTTCATCTTCCTCTACAAGCTCGGCGACTCGATGGCCACCGCGCTGGCGACACCGTTCTATCTCGACATGGGGTTCTCCCTTTCCGATGTCGGGCTGATCGCCAAGAACGCCGGCCTGTGGGCGAGCGTGTTCGGCGGGTTGCTGGGCGGGATCTGGATGCTCAAGATCGGGATCAACCGCGGGTTGTGGCTGTTCGGCGTCGTGCAGGTCGTATCGATCCTCGGCTTCGCGTGGCTCGCGTACGTGCACGAGCCCGATC
>VBCL01000173.1 GCA_005888865.1 Betaproteobacteria bacterium
AGCGCGGGCAGGTGAAGGAGTCGGACTTCCGGATCATCTATCGCAGCCAGAAATTCCCGACCTCGTCGTTCGGCTACGCGCACGACCTCGAGCCGAAGCTCGTCGACAAGATGCTCGGCTGCTTCTACGACTATCGGTTCCCGCCGGAGATGCAGAAGGCGTTCGACGGCGCCGATCGCTTCTTCCCGATCAACTACAAGACCACGTGGGCGGTCGTCCGTGATGTAGCGAAGGGTTCGGGCGGCAGCTTCGACAAGGCGTCGTACGAAAAGGAAACCGCGCGGGAGGCGGCCGAAGCGGCGAAGAAGAAGTGACGCATCCGTCCAAGAGCGGGTCGCGAAAGCGGCCCGCGATTGGCAAACGGATGCGTCATCCCGGCGAAGCCTGCCCCGGCGAAGGCCGGGGCCGGGATCCAAGTTGATAGGTTGTGGCAATACCGACCTTGGGCTCCGGCTCAGTTACCAAAATGAGCCGGGGCGACAATTGCCTCGCGGGAACGACGATCTATAGTGCGCCATGCTGTCGCTGAAGCATCTTTCCAAGTCGTACGTTCGCGGCAAGCCCGTCCTTAACGACATCAGTCTCGATATCGCGGCCCGCGGCATCACCGCGATCATTGGCCCGTCGGGGACGGGTAAGAGCACACTGATCCGCTGCATCAATCGGCTGGTGGAACCAAGCGCGGGCGCCGTCGTGCTCGACGGCGAGGATCTCGTGCGACTGCCGCGCAAGGCGTTGCGGCTGGCGCGACGGCGCATCGGCATGGTTTTCCAGGAGTACAACCTGGTCGAGCGCCTGACGGTGATGGAGAACGTGCTCTCGGGCCGGCTGGGTTACGTGTCGGCGTGGCGCGCCTGGCGGCGCAGGTTTCCTCCCGAGGACATCGCCCGGGCTTTCGAGCTGCTCGAGGTCGTCGGCTTGTCCGGCTTCGCGCAAAGCCGCGCCGACTCGCTCTCCGGCGGCCAGCGACAGCGCGTCGGTATCGCTCGTGCCGTGATGCAGCAGCCCGCGGTGCTGCTCGCCGACGAGCCGACGTCCTCGCTCGATCCCAAGACTTCGGTCGAGATCATGCAGCTGCTCACCGACATCGCGCGCGACCGCACGATTCCGATCGTCATCAACATGCACGACGTGGAGCTGGCAAAGCGCTTCGCCGATCGCATCGTCGGCATGGCCGGCGGCCGCGTGGTTTTCGACGGCCCACCCGATCGCCTGTCCGACGATACGCTCAAGACCATCTACGGAGGCGAAGACTGGCTGCAATGACGCGCTGGCCGCAATGACGAGCGCGACGGTTGCCGCGTTCCCATCGAACCCATGGAAGCGCGTGGGCTGGATCGCGCTCGCGGCGTACGTCGTCTACGCCTGCGCGCAGCTCGACGTATCGGTGGACCGCGTGGCGAGCGGCTGGCATAACGCGGCGCATTTCCTCGCGCGCCTGTTTCCGCCCAACTTCGGCCGCTGGGAGCTTTTGCTCAAGGGGCTGAAGGAGAGCCTCGAGATCGCAGTGCTCGCCTCGACCCTCGGCATCGTGCTGTCGCTGCCGATCGGCTTCGTGGCGGCGCGAAACCTCATGCCCGCGTGGATAAGCTGGCCGGCGCGCCTTCTCATCGTCGGCTGCCGTTCGTTCCACCCGGTGATCGTGGCGATCCTGTTCGTCAAGGCGGTCGGCTTCGGTGCACTGGCGGGGATTCTCGCGCTGACCATCGCTTCGATCGGATTCATCGGCAAGCTCTTCGCGGAGGCGATCGAGGAGATTTCGCTGAAGCAAGTCGAGGCGGTGCGCGCTACCGGTGCTCCGTTTGGGAGTGTCATCGCTTTTGGCGTGTTGCCGCAGGTGTTCGCACGTTTCATCGGCTTCTGCACCTACCAGCTCGACTCGAACCTGCGCAACTCGACCATGGTCGGCATCGTCGGTGCGGGGGGCATTGGCGGGACGTTGTTCGCCGCGTTCCAGCGTTTCGACTACGACTACGTCTGCGCGATCCTGATCTCGATCATCGCTCTGATCATGGTGGGCGAGCTTCTCGCGATGGGAGTCCGGGCGATCTTCATCGACGGCTTGTCGCTCGCGGAGCTCTTCCGCGGCCGGGTCGGCAGACTTGCGGCACGCGGTGAACGCCCTCTCGAAGATGACTGAAGCTGCGCACGAGAAGCTCTGGCGCCGCTTCACGCCGGCGCAGCGCGTCGCGCGCTTTGGCGTGTACCTCGTGATCGTTGCCGCGATCGTCGCCTCGGTCCAGACCGTCGAGGTGATCCCGGAATTTCTCGCCGACGCTCCGGAGCAGGTCGCCGACCTGTTTGCGCGGATGTGGCCGGTCGACCTCGCCTACTACCCACGGGGCGTTCACGCCGCGCTCATGGAGACGATTCATATCGCCTCGCTCGGCACGCTGCTCGCACTGGTGCTGGCGCTGCCCGTGGGCCTGCTCGCGGCGCACAATCTTTGTCCTTTCACGCCGGTGAACCTGCTCGCGAAACTTGTCCTGGTGTCCTCGCGCTCGGTGAACTCCCTCGTCTGGGCGCTACTCTTCGTCGGGATCTTCGGACCGGGAGCACTCGCCGGAACGCTCGCGATCGCATTCCGCTCGATCGGCTTCGTCGGCAAACTCTTCGGCGAGGCGCTCGAGGAGACCAGCCGCGGACCGATCGAGGCGCTCGATGCCGCGGGCGCGCCCGCGCTGTCGCGATTGTCCTTCGGCTACTGGCCGCAGGTGAAGCCCGCGTTCTGGTCCATCGCTCTGTTTCGCTGGGACATCAACGTCCGCGAGTCGGCGGTGCTAGGTCTCGTCGGCGCCGGCGGCATCGGCATGACGCTCGATGCGGCGCTCAACCTGTTTCAGTGGGATCGTGTCGCGCTCATCCTGCTCGCGATCTTCGCGATCGTCATCCTGGCCGAAATCGCCGTCACGTGGGTGCGCAAACTGCTCCTGTAAACTCGTGCGATGACGGTCATCGCGGTATTCAACCGGAAGGGTGGCGTCGGCAAGACCACCACCGCGCTGAACCTGCTCGCCGGGATCGCGCAGCGCGGAGTTCGCCCGTTCGGCATCGATCTCGATCCGCAGGCGCATCTGTCGGGCGTGTTCGATACGCATCCGCGTCTCGCAGACGATTCGGTCTACGGATTCTTCATGGGCCAGCGGCCGCTTGCCGACGTGGCGCATATCAGCGCGAGCGGCGTGATTATCTGCCCCGCGCATCTGGAGCTGACCAAGCTCGACACGCTGCTCGGCAAGGGCGTGAACGTCATCACCCGTCTGCGGGTTGCCCTGAAGAAGGCCGACCAGGCGCCGGGTCCGGTGGTGATCGATACCTGCCCGCTGCTCGGCGTGCTCTCGCTCAACGCGATCTTTGCCTGCGACCTGCTGCTGGTGCCGGTATCAGCCGATTTTCTCGCGCTGCAAGGTGCTCAGCAGGTCGAGCGCGCGCTGCGCGCGCTCGAGCCGGTCTTCAAGCGCCGACTGCCGCGCCGATACGTGCTCACGCGATTCGACGCGCGAAGGAAGATGAGCTCCGAGGTCGCCGACCTGATGGCGATCGCATTTCGCCCCGACGAGATTTGCAAGACCCGGATTGCCGAGAACGTGAGCCTCGCGGAGAGCCCGGCGCGGCATCTCGACATATTCCGCCATGCGCCGCAGAGCCAGGGCGCGCAGGACTACAAGGCGCTGGTCGAGGAGCTAGTGGGTACCGGCTTTATTGCGTAGCATCGAGCGCGCTACGGAAGGGATCGACTCCGGTTCATCGCTGATAATGCCGATCACGCCCTCGAGGTCGAGCGGATCGTTGCGCGGGCTCACGGCTTCGGTCTGACAATGGACGATTTCGCAGTGGTGATACATCTGGCGCAGCCGCCGCTCCGCATCGGCCTGGTTGGCGGCCATGATGCAGATGTTGTCGACTCTCTGGCCGCTGCGCGTTCGAATGTTGAAGCCGTATCGGATCATCGCGGGCGCCTCCCGACACCGAGCAATCTTTCCCCTGAGGTTCGCCTTGGCCCGCACCCTCGCGACGCATCCGTCGGGTGGAAACGGCGCCGGGCATGGGCACTGAAGACTCCAATGCAAATATCGTACCGTTGCGTGGCTCCGGCAGTGTGAATCTTCACGGTTGGGTCGGAGGACATCCGCGGGATTGCCCACTACAACGGGGCGTGGTGAAGAATGGAAGTGTGCGCTCACCTTCGGTTCCCACAATGGCGGTTATCAAGTGAATGTGCGGCCCGGGCGGTGCGGCCAAGATGCCGTACAACGTCATTTCCGTTCAGGCCGCGCAGCGTCGCGAGCGGGCGGATCCTCGTCTCATGGGGGACCCGCCCGATTGAATCCGCTTGGCAGCTGGCGCAGAATCCCTGCACAGCGGGCGGCGTCCAGGAACCCGAGGAGTTGCAGCGCCATGTTCTGTCCCCAATGCGGCACGCCGATTCTCGATCGGGCGAAATTCTGCCAGTGTTGTAGCGCACGAATCGGCGAAGTCGGGACGGTCCTGGGGTCGGTCGAGACTGGGTCGCTATCCTTGGCGAGCGAGACGGAGCGTCCCGGATCAACCGCCAGCGGTCGAATATCCGGCGCGGCCTTTGGCGGGAATATCGCGCTGTCGGCGGCCAGCGCCGCCCCAGGCCTCGCCGCTCGGGTCCGGAACGTCCTCGCCCGAGTCACCTCACCCGGCCGCTAGCAACTCCGCCAGTTCCGCGAAGCCCGCGCCCGCCTCTCGCGTCGTGACGTAGCGCGGCGGAGTGTCGATGCGATCGGCGAAGCGCTGCACGTTGGCCACCCCGACGGCGTACGGAAAAAACTCGAACATCGGCGCGTCGTTGGGCGAATCGCCGACGAACACGAACCGCTCACGCTCGGCGTCGAGATCCATCCCGAATTCTTCCTGCAGCCGTCAGCTTGTCGTAGTCGCCGAACCAGCCGTTCACGTGGATCGACGAAATCGTCACCGTCATGCCCTCGGCCCGCATCAGCGCGACGATGCGATCGACGGCCTCGCGCGGAAGCGGCGGCACGTCTTCGCAATAGTCGATCGCGAGGTCGGTCTCTCGGTAAGCCTGGTCTGACGCCAAGGCACAGCCGGGCACGGAGCGCAGGAGCGTCTCGCCGATCCGCTCGAGCCTTGCCTTGGCCGCCCGCCGGCTCGCCGCGTCGGCGAAGTAGCGTTTCCTGAGCTTCCCCTTGCGATCATCGTGCCTCATGTAGAGCGACCCATTCTCGCCAACGATCGCGTCGACCGGCCACATCCGCGCGATGTGGTCGCACCAGCCTGCCGGGCGTCCGGTGATCGGAATGACCAGCAGGCCCGCGGCGCGCAGGCGGGCCAGCGCCGCGTACGCCATCGGCGTGATGCGTCCGTGCGTCGAAAGCGTATCGTCGATGTCGGTCAGCACGCCGCGGAAGGCACGGCGCACCGCGTGGGGGAGTGTTGCCAGGGGTTGCATGCTCATTTGTACGACGGCCGGGCTAGCGGCCGTACTGCTCGCGCAGGTAAGCCGCGACGGTGTCCCGCTGCCCGGCGTCGAGGTGCAGACCGCACTTGGTGCGACGCCATAGCACGTCCTCGGCGCTGCGCGCCCACTCCTGGTGGACCAGATAGTCGACCTCCGCCGCGTAAAGCGTGTCACCAAAATACCTGCCCAGGTCTTCGACGGTTTTCGCCTCGCCAAGGATGCGCGGCGTGCGCGTCCCGTGGCGGCGGACCAACACGCGGCGCAGGTTCTCGGGCAGCGACGGATAGCGCGCGGCGAGGGCGCGCTCGTACGCCGGAAGACTGCCGCGCGGCATGTCGCCGCCCGGGAGCGGTTCGCGCCTCGTCCATTCCCCCTTCATCCCGGGGAAGAATGGCTTCAACTCCGACAGCGCCGACTCCGCGAGCCGCCGATAGGTTGTGAGTTTGCCGCCGAAGATCGACAGCAGCGGCGCGCCTCCGCCTTCGCCCGGATCGAGCTTGAGCACGTAGTCGCGGGTCACCGCTGACGGGTCGACCGAGCCATCGTCGTAAAGGGGACGCACACCACTGTACGTCCAGACGACGTCGCCCACACCGATCGGCCGCGCCAGGTACGCGTTGACGATCCCGCACAGATATTCGATTTCATCGCGCGACACCACAGGCGCCTCGAATTGTTCCACAGCGATATCCGTGGTTCCGATCAGCGAGAACTCGCCCTGGTACGGAATCACGAACACGATGCGGTGATCCGCGTTTTGCAGGATGTAGGCGTGGTCCTCGCGATGCACGCGCGGTACGACGATGTGGCTGCCCTTGACATGCCGGACGCCGGCGTCGGCAGGGGTGCTGCTTGCCTGATCGCGTACCTCCTTGACCCACGGACCCGCCGCATTGACGAGCGCGCGGGCGCGCACTTCCGAAACCGCGCCTGCGGAATCGGCGAGTGCCAGGCGCCAGAGACCGTTCTCGCGACGCGCGTCGGTGAGCCGAGTGCGCGTCCTGATATCCGCGCCAAGCTCGCGCGCGCCCATCGCGTTCAGAACGACCAGGCGCGCATCGTCGACGCGCGCGTCCGAGTAGACGAAGCCCTTGTGAAACCTGTCCTTGAGACCAGCGCCCCACTTGCTCGCATGCAGATCGACGCCGAACGAGGAGGGCAGTGTCTTTCGCCCGCCTATGTGGTCGTAGAGGAACAGTCCGGCGCGGATCATCCAAGCCGGTCGCAGGTGAGGCTCGTAGGGTAGCGCGAACTGAAGCGGTGCGATGATGTGCGGTGCGGCGCGCAGCAGCACCTCGCGCTCGGCGAGCGACTCGGCGACGAGGCGGAATTCGTAGTATTCGAGATAGCGAAGCCCGCCGTGGATGAGCTTCGTGCTCGACGAGGACGTGTGCGCGGCGAGATCGTCCTTCTCGAGCAGCAGGACCTTGAGCCCGCGCCCGGCCGCATCACGCGCGATGCCCGCACCGTTGATTCCGCCGCCGACGATGGCAAGATCGTAATGCGAGGCGGCGAGGGAGGGCATGCAGGCGGGCCGGTGCGGCAACCGGCGATTTTACCGCAGCGGCCTCCTGCCCGTTCTGCGTTACCATCTCGGCTCGAACGCCCTGCCTCCTCATTGCGAGCTTCGCATGAATATCCCGCCCGAGATCGCCGCGATCGTTCCCGAAATGAAAGAATGGCGGCACCATATCCACGCCCATCCCGAGACTGCATTCGAGGAGAGAGCAACCGCCGCGTTCGTCGCCGACCGGCTCGAATCGTTCGGTCTCGAAGTGCACAGAGGATTGGCGAAGACCGGAGTCGTCGGTGTCCTGCGTCACGGCAGCGGCAACGATGCCATCGGCCTGCGCGCCGATCTCGACGCGCTGCATATCCAGGAGCGGTCCGGCGTGCCGTACGCCTCGCGCAACGAAGGTCGGATGCACGCCTGCGGCCACGACGGTCATACGACCATGCTGCTGGGCGCGGCGCGGGCGCTGACGCGGCGCAAGAAGGTCAACGGCACCGTGTACTTCATCTTCCAGCCCGCCGAGGAGAACGAAGGCGGCGGCAGGGTGATGGTCGAGGAGGGATTGTTCGAGCGCTTTCCGATGGCCGCCGTGTTCGGCATGCACAATTGGCCGCGTCTGCCTGCTGGAAGCTTTGCAATGCGCGCGGGCCCGCTGATGGGCGCCTACGATATCTTCGAGATCGTGGGGACCGGGAAAGGCGCGCACGCGGCGATGGCATACGCCGGCAAGGATCCTATGCTGTTTGCCGCTCACTGCATCAGCGCCTTGCAGACGATCGTGGCCCGCAATCTGCACCCGCAGGACGCTGGGGTGGTCACGGTAACGCAGGTGCACGGCGGCGACACGTGGAATGTCATTCCGCAGGAGGTCGTGCTCCGAGGCACGGTACGAACGTTCAAGCGCGAGGTCCAGGATCTGATCGAGGAACGGCTGCGCGGCATCGTCGGCGGCGTGGCAGCGACTTTCGACATGACCGCGACCGTTCGCTACGAGCGCCGCTATCCGGCCACCGTCAACAGCGAGGCGGAGACGCGGCACGCCATCACCGCGGCGAGCGCGGTCGTCGGCGCCTCGAACGTCGATACCAATCCGACTCCTGAGATGGGCAGCGAGGACTTCTCGTTCATGCTGCAGGCGAGACCCGGCTGCTACGTCTGGCTCGGCGCTGGCGCCGATGTCGACACGCCGAACATCCACAGCCCGCACTACGATTTCAACGACGACGTGCTGCAGATCGGCGCGAGCTACTGGGTGACGCTGGCCGAGCAGCAGCTAGCGGCGTGAGCCCGCAGCGAGGGGCGCCACGCGCGGCTAGTGCGTGGGGAACAATCGCGTGGCGGGTTGACGCGCGCGGTGTGATGCATTAGCATCTGATGCATGCGCACCACTCTGGATATCGACAAGGACGTCCTGCAGGCGGCCAAGGAACGCGCGCGCCGGGAGAAGAAAACGGCAGGCGCGGTCATCTCCGAGCTGGCGCGCCAAGCGCTGACGGCGCCGCCCGATGCGCCGGGGGTTCGCGAGCCGAAAGCGCGCTACGGATTCCGCCCGTTTGCCAAACGCGGCGCCGTGGTCACCAATGAGCTGATCGACAAGCTCCGCGAAGACGACGCCTATTGATGCGCGCGCTGCTCGACGTCAACGTCCTGATCGCGCTGCTCGATGCCGATCATTCACTGCACGCTCGCGCGATGGAATGGTTCGCGGGCCAGGCGCGCTCCGGCTGGGCGTCGTGTCCCATTACCCAGAATGGCTGCGCACGCATCATGTCGCATCCTGGCTACCCCAACCCGTTGCCGGTGAGCGCCGTGATGGAGCGGCTCGGCGAAGCGGCCGCCAGCGCCCATCATGAGTTCTGGGCCGACGACATCAGCATGCTCGACGCGCGCGTTGTCGATCGCGCACGCATCCACGGACCGCGACAGCTTACCGACATCTATCTCCTCGCTCTGGCGGTCCGGCACGGAGAGAGGTTCGCCACGTTTGATTCGGCGATTTCCAGCGATGCCGTGAAGGGCGCCCAGAAGCGGCACGTCCTGGTGCTGTGACGCCTACCACGAGGCGCGAGACTGCGTGCTAGAGAGCGCGCACGATCGGTCCGGCCGCCGCTAGTTAACTGCGCGTGCGGCGCAACTTGCGGATCGCGGCGAGCTGCGCGAGGGCTCCGGCAAGCTCGCCTTCGGCCTTCGCGATTTCCTCGCGCGAAGTCTTGTTCTGCATCGCTTCCTCGGCGCGCTGCTTCGCTTCGAGCGCTTGCTTTTCGTCGAGGTCCTTCGCCCGGATCGCAGTATCGGACAGGACGGTCACGACGTCCGGCTGCACTTCGAGGAACCCGCCCTGGACGAAGACGATCTGCTCCTCGTCCTGGCCAGGGACCTTGATGCGTACCTCGCCGGGCTTGATCTGGGTGATCAGCGGCGTGTGCTTCGGATAGATACCGAGCTCACCCATGACCCCGGGCAGCACGACGAACTCAGCCTCGCCCGAGTAGATCGACTCGGTGAGGCTGACGACGTCGACGTGGATGGTGTGGGCCATTATTGCAGCGACTTCGCCTTCTCGGCGGCCTCTTCGATCGCGCCGATCATGTAAAACGCCTGCTCGGGCAGCTGATCGTACTCGCCGTCGACGATCGCCTTGAAGCCGCGGATGGTGTCCTTGAGCGCGACGTACTTGCCGGGCGACCCCGTAAATGTTTCCGCGACGTGGAACGGCTGCGACAGGAAGCGCTGGATCTTGCGCGCCCGCGCCACGGCGAGCTTGTCTTCCGGCGAGAGCTCGTCCATCCCGAGAATCGCGATGATGTCGCGCAGCTCCTTGTAGCGCTGCAGCGTCTGCTGAACGCGGCGTGCGACCGTGTAATGCTCCTCGCCGACGACGTGCGGATCGAGCTGGCGCGAAGTGGAATCGAGCGGATCGACCGCCGGATAGATGCCGAGCGAAGCGATGTCGCGGGAGAGCACCACGGTGGAGTCGAGGTGCCCGAAAGTCGTCGCGGGCGACGGATCGGTCAGGTCGTCGGCCGGCACGTACACCGCCTGGACCGACGTGATCGACCCGGTCTTGGTCGACGTGATGCGCTCCTGCAGCTCCCCCATCTCCGCGGCGAGCGTCGGCTGATAGCCCACCGCAGACGGCATCCGGCCGAGCAGCGCGGAGACTTCGGTGCCGGCGAGCGTGTAGCGATAGATGTTGTCGATGAACAGCAGAACGTCGCGGCCCTCGTCACGGAAGAACTCGGCCATCGTGAGACCCGTGAGCGCGACGCGCAGACGATTTCCGGGCGGCTCATTCATCTGTCCGTAAACCATCGCGACCTTCGACTCGGGCAGGTTGTCGAGCTTGATGACGCCCGCTTCGCGCATCTCGTGATAGAAGTCATTGCCCTCGCGGGTGCGTTCGCCAACGCCGGCGAAGACCGACAACCCCGAGTGCTGGGTGGCGATGTTGTTGATGAGCTCGAGCATGTTGACGGTCTTGCCCACGCCCGCGCCGCCGAAAAGACCCACCTTGCCGCCCTTTGCGAAAGGGCAGACGAGGTCGATGACCTTGATGCCCGTTTCCAGTAGCTCGGTTGAAGGCGACAGTTCCTCGAAGCTCGGCGCATCGCGGTGAATCGGCATGCTGCGCTCGGCCTTCACCGGCCCGCGTTCGTCGATCGGCCGTCCGAGCACGTCCATGATGCGGCCGAGCGTGGCCGGCCCCACCGGCACCGAGATGCCGGCGCCCGTGTTCTTGGCCTTCATGCCGCGGCGCAAGCCCTCCGCGCTGCCGAGGCAGATCGTCCGCACCACGCCGTCGCCGAGTTGCTGCTGCACCTCTAACGTCAACTCGCCGCCTTCGAGCGTCAACGCGTCGTAGATCTTGGGCAGATGCTCGCGCGAGAATTCGACGTCGATCACCGCGCCGATGCACTGGACAACCGTTCCTTCGTTCATGTTCGTTCCTAAGCTAAATGCAAATCTTTAAGCCTCTTACACCGCCGCCGCATCTGAAGGATCAAACCGCGGCGGCTCCTGGAGGATCTGGTCTCGCCGTAACGTTCGCTTCGCTCACGTTAGTCTCGCCCGATCTTCCGGCGGCGCGTCAAACAGCCGCCGCGCCGCCCACGATCTCGGAGAGCTCCTTGGTAATCGCGGCCTGGCGCGTCTTGTTGTAGATGAGC
>VBCL01000174.1:0-200 GCA_005888865.1 Betaproteobacteria bacterium
GGTTGGGCAGTCCCGTCAGCTGGTCGTATTGCGCCATGCGCGCGAGACTTTCCTCGAGCTCCTTCTGCCCCGTGACGTCGAGACCCATCACGTACACGCCGTTGACCACGTTGACGTCTCCGTCCCCGTAGTCGGGCAGATAGGTAATGCTATACGTGCGTGGGCCGTTCGGCCCTTCGTAGATATGCTCGAAGCGCACG
>VBCL01000174.1:242-8039 GCA_005888865.1 Betaproteobacteria bacterium
CGAACTTCCTGCACGGTCTTCCCAAGCAGCTCCTCGGGCTTGAGTCCGAAGAGATCCTGGTACGCCGCATTGGCGAACCGGTAGCGGTGCTCGCGATCGATGTACGAAATGAATGCCGGCACGTTATCGGTGATCAGGCGCAGCCGCTGCTCGCTGTGCGCGAGCGCCAGCGCCCGGTCGTGCAGCGCCTGCGCCATCGAATTCAGGCTCCCGGCAAGCGCGCCGGTCTCGGCGCCGGTCGACACGCTGCTGCGGTGGTGGAGCTCTCCTCGGGCCAGGATCGACGCATCGTCGGCGAGCTGACGCAGTGGCTGGGCGATGCCCTCGCCGATCAGCCCCGCGACGATGAATCCGAGGATGAGCGCGACGCTCCCCATCAGCAAATTCTCCGCCAGCTGCCGGCGCAAGGGCGCCAGCGCCGCGTCGGCGGGTATGCCGACATAGATGAACCATGGAACCGCACGAGCCGTCGTGAAGCCGCCGAGACGCGAGATCGAGACGCCGTCCACGCTGCTCTGTGACTCGCGCGTGCCTTCGCGCTGTGCGAGATCGGCCATGATCGTGCGCTGCGTCGCAACGCTCTGTCCGATTCACCGATCGGGATCGATCGAGCGGGCGAGGATCACGCCGCGCTGGTCGATCAGCGTGATCACCGAGCCCCCGGGCAGCGCGCCCTCCGGGTTGAGCAGCGCCTGCAACTGCTTCAACGCGACCGACGCTGCGACCACCCCGACGACAGCGCCGTCGCGAGTGACGGGACGTGCAAATACCGCGAGACGCTCTCCGTCGCTCCGCGAAACGATCGGCGCCTCGACCGCGAGCGCCTCGCCGCCGAGTGCCGCACGAAAGTACTGACGGTCGCCAACGTTGAAGGGGTGGGCGCGCAGCGAGGCATCGAGCGCCCCCACGTTGTTTCCGGCAAGGTCCCAGATGCTGACGTTCCTGACGTGGGAGGGCAGATTTGGCCCCAGGTGGCGCAGCAACGCGTCGTTCTCGGCCACGGCCTCCTGAGCCGTGGGTACGACAAAGGAGAGCGTGGCCAGGAGCTGGTTCAGGTCCCCTACGTAATCATCGAGCCGGGCCGCCACGATGCGGGCATGGGCGAGATTCCGTTCCTTGGCAAGGTCGCGCTCCCGAGCGACCTGCTCGGCAGCGCTGTAGGCGACGTAGCCCAAGAACGGCAGGCCGAGGCCGAGCACGAGCAACACCAGCCGGCCACGGATGCCGAGGCCGCGGATGCGCCGCAACATGTTGCGGCCGATCTCCGATCGGGTCGCGTCGTTGTTCAAGGATTTTCGCCCTTCCGGCACTGGGCAGCACAACCCGTGCCACCCCCGGGGTCGCTCGCGGACTACAACCCCGTCGAGCCGCCGACGTGGACCAGTGCGGGGAACAGGAACACGGCGAGCAGGAGGAGCGCCTGCACGGCCAGGAACGGCGCCAGCGAGCGCAGGACCCGGCGCAGCGACACCGCCTCCTTCATCGCGCTGCGCGCCATCATGAGCGCGTACCCGAACGGAGGCAGCAGGAAGCTCGCCTGCAGCGACAGGAGCACGAGCACCGCAACCCAGACCGCGTCAGGCGCGCGGATCAGGAGCGGCGGGATGACGATCGGAACGATGACGAAGATGATCTCGAAGGCGTCGAGCACGAACGCGCAGAGGCCGATCGCGGCGAGCACCGCGCCGACGACGAACCGCTCGCTGCCCGGAATGCCGGTGATCCAGTTCGAAACCAAAAGGTCGGTGCCGTAGATGCGCAGCAGCAGCGTCAGCGTCGTCGCGCCGATCAACAGTGCGAACAGAGCGCCCGCTGTAGCCATCACTTCGCGCAACATGTCCCGCAACAGTGCGCCGCGCAGTCGTCGCGTCGCCACACCTACCGCAAACAGCACGAAGGCACCCATCGCGGCCGCCTCGACCGCGTAGAAATAGCCAAGGGCCACGCCCGTCAGAAGCGCGACGAGCAGCGTCAGCGTCGCCACAGCTAATGCGACCTCTTTTGGCGACACGCGGCTGTCCGGGGGCGGCGCGTGGCTCGCGGGCGCCGTAGCGACGGCGCGGCGACCCATCCACCACGCCACGACCAGGCACAACGCGACGAACAGCAGACCCGGGAGGAGCGCACCGTGAAAGACATCCTGGGTGTTGATGATGCGATCGCGCCGGCCCGACGCGTTGAGCGCGACGGTGTGCGCATAGAGCATCGCGTCGCCGAGCAGGATCAGCACCAGCGAGGGCGGAATGACCACGCCAAAGGTGGCGGCGATCGCGATGGCCGCGTGACGCGCCGGCGGCGGCACACCGCTCGCGGCGAGCCGCGGCGCGACGGCGCGCGAAAGCGCCATCACGCTGGCACCGACCGAGCCGTTCATCGGGCCCATCAACGCACCGAGCGCCATGCCGGAAACGAGCGGCCCGGTCGACCCGCGGCCCAGCATCGCGACGCTGGTGTTGAAAAGCGAATCGATCACACGCAACCGATCGAGCAGCGCGCCCATCAGCACGAACAGCGGCAGCGCCTGCAGCAGATCATTCTCGAAGAGCCCGATCAGCCGCCCGGGCAATGCATTGAGCAGATCGATCGGGACCGAAGGCGCGAGCATGCCTGCGCCCGCCCCGACGATCGAGACGACGATCAGGACCACGAACGCCGGCAGCCCGGTGAACACCAGCCCGACCCCGACCAGGCCGAGCAGAACGAGACCGAACCAGGCCATCGCGGCCGCTCGTCAATCCGCGCGCGGGCGCAACACGTCGACGATCGCCTGCAGCAGCAACAGGCCCGCGAGCAACCACACCGAGAGCTTGATCATGAAATAGCCCGGGTTGTAGGTGTCCGGGAATTGTTCGAGCTGGCGTAGCGACATCCACACGTTCTGGCGGCTCGCATACAGCACGAACAGCGCCCACGGCGCCAGCCCGAGCAGTGCCCCGAGGCGGACGATGAGTGCGCGGACCGAGGGTGCGTAACGCCGTGCCAACTGGTCGGCCGTGAGGTGAATGCGCTCGCGCGTCGCGGCGGTGACCGCTGCGGCCATGAACAGCGCGAAAATCCATTGCCCCAGATCGTTGGCCTCGCGTGAGTACGCCTGGAAGAGCTCGCGCAGCGGCCATTGCAGGAAGAGCAGGAGCGCGACCGGCAGGACGAGCCATTTGGCGAGCTCGAGCGCCGCCCGGAGCGCGCGATCGAGCGCAGACACGACTTTCGTCAAGTGGTCCCCTATCGCGACGCGGGCGGCGCGACCGTCGCGCCCTCGATGCCATGTCGCGCAAGCGCCCGGTGGACGAAGCCCGACGCTTTCATGTCCTCGACGAATTCGCCGAGGTACCTTGCACCGGCTTCACGGCCTTTCGGCGTCCCCATCGCCTGGTTGATCACCATGAAGCTGCCCTCGAGCAGGCGCAGGCCCGGAATGCGCTTCGCGTCCGCTTCGAGTTGTTGCTTCACACCCGCCGCGACGTCGAGCTTCTGCGCAACGAACAGATCGGTGACGGCCTGCGACGTGGGCGCGTGCACGAGCGTCGCTTTCCTGAGCTCGCGCGAGAGAAAAAGATCGTACGCGCTGCCCTTGCCGACGACGACGCGAACGCCGTCACGATCGACGTCCTCGTTGCGGCGAATCGTCGACCCCTCGGAGACGAGGTACGCACCCTCGATGACGACGTAGGGCGCGCTGTAGCGGATGTCCACCGCGCGCGCCGGATCGATCGCCAGGTACGCGACGTCCCACGCGCCGGACTTGAGACCTTCGACGACCTGTCCCGCCGCGGTGTAAGGAACGATCTCGAGCGGAACGTTCAGCCGCCGCGCCAGCTCGCGCGCGAGGTCGACCGACACGCCGCGCGTTTCGCCGGTAGAAGGATCCTTCGCGGCGAGAACCGGATTTCCGAAGTTGATCGCGGCGCGGAGTTTTCCGCTCGGGGCGAGATCGGAGACGGCGGCGGGCGGGGCCATGGGCAGCGTCGAGCAGGCGGCGAGACCTGCCGCGAGGCAGCCCGCCATCGCGAGCCTCAACACGGGGATCATGTGCCAGATTGTCGGAGTCGGCCGCAGCAGCCTGCTTCGCCGCGATTGTGCCACCCTTTGCCGCATCGCGGCGCCTGTCACATGCCGGCGTCTTCTGCGGGAATCGAGCGCACCGACAGCACGCCCTCGATCGCCGCGATCGCCTTGATAACGGCGGGCTTGATGGGACTGTCGACGTCGACCAGGGTGAACGCCGTTTCGCCGCGCGACTTGTTGACCATGGTGTGGATGTTGAGACCCGCGTTCGCCATCGTCGTCGAAATCTGCCCGAGCATGTTGGGAACATTGGCGTTGGCAATCGCGACGCGGAAGGGCGATTCGCGGGCCATCTCGACCGCGGGGAAATTGACGGCGTTGGCGATAGTGCCGTGATCGAGGTATTCACGGACCTGGTCGACGACCATGATCGCGCAGTTCTCTTCCGCCTCTTCGGTCGAGGCACCGAGGTGCGGGAGCGCGATGACACCGGGCGCGCCGAGCAGCCGCGCGCTCGGAAAATCGCATAGGTAGTACTTCAGTCGATGCGCGCGTAGCGCCTCGACGACCGCGTCCTCGTCGACGATGGCGTCGCGCGCGAAATTGAGTAGCACCGCACCCGCCTTCATCACCCCGAGCCGCTTGGCATCGATCAGGTGCCGCGTCACCGGGAGCAGCGGGACGTGCAGCGTGATGAAATCGGAAGCCTTGAGCACCTCCTCGATGCTGTTCGCCTTGCGCACGGACGACGGCAGCCGCCACGCGGCGTCCACAGTGATCTCGGGATCGAAACCGATCACCTTCATGCCGAGCTTGATCGCGGTGTCGGCGACCAGGCCGCCGATGGCGCCCAGGCCCACGATGCCGAGCGTCCTCTGCGGCAGCTCGATCCCGGCGAACTGTTTCTTGCCCTCCTCAACGCGCTTGTCCAGCTCGGGTCCATTCTCGAGACTCGCCACGTAGGAAAGCGCCGGGATCACGTTGCGCGCGGCGAGCAACAGCGCCGTGAACACCAGCTCCTTCACCGCGTTGGCATTGGCGCCCGGCGCGTTGAACACCGGCACGCCGCGCTTCGACATTTCCGCCACCGGGATATTGTTCGTCCCGGCTCCGGCCCGGCCGATCGCCTTGACGCTCTCCGGAATGCGAAGCGCGTGCATGTCGTGCGAGCGGACCAGGATCGCGTCGGGGTGCTCGACCCCTTTCCCGACCGTGTAGCGTGCGGCCGGAAAACGGTGCAGCCCGTGGCTCGAGATCTGGTTGAGGGTGAGGATGTTGTACTTGGTCATGGCTCTCGCTCGCCCCGGTTCTGTCTTCAGCCGTGTCGCTGTTCGAAGTCCTGCATGTACTCGACCAGCGTGCGCACGCCCTCGATCGGCATGGCGTTGTAGATCGACGCGCGCATGCCACCCACCGAGCGGTGGCCCTTGAGCTGCACCATGCCGCGCTCCTTCGCGCCCTTGAGGAAAGCCTCGTCGAGCGACTCGTCACTGAGCTTGAACGGGACGTTCATGCGCGAGCGATCTTCCTTGCGGACCGGATTCACGTAGAAGCTCGTGGCATCGAGATACTCGTACAGGAGCTCCGCCTTGGCGATGTTCTTCCGCTCGATCGCTTCGATGCCGCCTTGCGCTTGCAACCACTCGAACACCAGCCCCGCGACATAGATCGCATAGGTCGCCGGCGTATTGACCATCGAGTCGGCGGCCGCCTGTTCCTTCCAGTGAAACGCGGTGGGCGTCATCGGCAGCGCCCGGTCGAGCAGATCCTCGCGCACGATTACCAGCGTCAGGCCGGCGGGCCCCATGTTCTTCTGCGCCCCGCCGTAGATCACGCCGTACCCAGACACGTCGATCACCCTCGACATGATGTGCGAGGACATGTCTGCCACCAGCGGCACGTCGCCGGTATCGGGCGTCCATTGGTACTCGACCCCGCCGATCGTCTCGTTCGTACAGACGTGCACGAACGCAGCCTCCCGGGTGAGCTCCCACGTCTCGCGCGCCGGGACGTAGGTAAAGTTCTGGTCCTCCGACGATGCGGCGACGTTCACAGTGCAATACTTCTTCGCCTCCTTGATCGACTTCTTCGACCACTCGCCGGTGTTGACGTAATCGGCGGTCGAGCGGCCCAGCAGCAGGTTCATCGGGACGATCGCGTTCTCGGCGATGGCACCGCCCTGGAGGAACAGGATCTTGTAGTTCGCCGGAATCTTCAGCAGGCCGCGCAGATCGGCCTGAGCCTTGTCGTAGATGCTGATGAATTCCTTGCCGCGATGGCTCATCTCCATCACCGACATGCCGCTGCCGTGCCAGTCGAGCATCTCGGCCGCGGCCGTTCGCAACACGTCTTCCGGCATGACCGCGGGGCCGGCGCTGAAATTGAAAACGCGCATGGATCAGATCCGTTCGCTCTGGTTGTCTGCAGTGGATCGCGCCGCCGATCCAGGCGCGGTGTATTCGCCTGCGTCGACTCGGCGCAAACCGCGAGGTCTGCGCCGAGGAGGTCCAGATCCCCTAACAGCGGTCCGGGGTGCTGAAATCTTCGGCAGGATACCGGATTCCCGGCATCCCGGCAGCACCCGCGTCCATCGGTGCCCGCATTGGATTGGCGGGAACGACGGCCTGAGCGAAACGCAGCCCGCGCAACGCGACCGTTCAACGCCCGCGCCGCCCGATCAACGTGTAGAACTGTCCGTCCGCCACTGGCCAGCGCGCCGCGTAATTCCACCATTCCGACTCGACCTTGAACCCGGCATCGCGCATGACGTCGAGCAGCTCGGGTGGTGCGAATACATGGATATCCTCCACGGTCTCGATGCGCTCGACAAGCGCGCCTGATTCCCCGCGAATCTCGTAGCAGCGCTCGATCCGGTTGATTGTCGGCGACAGCCGCCGGATCCGCTTGCTCCGACACAGCGATCCACGGCCGTATGGCCGCTCGTAATCGGGCCGGAACTCATCGCTGTAGACCGACGGCTGTGGCACGAAGGCGTCAAGGACCACGATCCCCGCCGGCTCGAGCACGCCCCACGCCTCGCTGGTCAGCCGCGCGAGGTCGTCGGCAGTCGTCATGTAGGTGACGAGCGAGAACGGGCACAAAACCACACCGAAGCTCGCGCCGAAACCGAGAGCGCGGGCGTCCATGAGGCAGACCTGCGGCGAAAGCGCGCGCGCCCCCGCCTTGCGGGAGAGCTCCATCAACATCGCCTGCGAGCAATCGACACCGACCGCGTCGATGCCACTGGCGATCAGGTCGAGCAGAATCCGGCCGTTCCCGCATCCGAGTTCGAGCACCCGCCGTCCGGCAGCGCGACAGACCTCGGCGTAAAACGCCACATCATCGAAGCGCATGTTGGCCGCCATGTCGACGTCGTAAAGACGAGCGATGCGGTCGTAGGTCGGGCGCGGCGACAGACCCTCGGTCATCCGATCATTTCCCGATAAAGCGTCGCCTGCAGTCGGGCGGCATGCTCCCAATGAAACTGCGCAAGCTGCCCGCGGTCGGGTGACTCGAGGCGACGGCGTGCTTCCGGATCGCGCAGCAAGCGGACGATCGGTTCAATCATCGCGTCAACCGAGGACACCGTTACGAGCCCCGGGAGCCGGAGATCGAGAAAGCCGCGTGCACCCTCGACGGTACTCACGCAAACGCGGCCGACGGTCAACGACTCGATCAGCTTGATCGCCGATCCGCGAATACCCCGCAACGGATTGATCGTCAGCGCGCACTCGCCAAAAAGCGCTGCGACGTCTTCGCGCGAGGCCATCACTTCGACGCCGGGTTGGCTGA
>VBCL01000175.1 GCA_005888865.1 Betaproteobacteria bacterium
AGTCTCGATCAACATGTTGGATCCCTTTCCCTGAGGTGACGACCTGCGGCTTGGATATCCGCTTGCGTCGCAGGTACTATGCTACGCCAAGCGTGGCCGCCGGGGTCGGTGAACCGCCTTGGGGGTTCGCCCGACCTCCCCGATCAATGTCTCCACCGTTCGACAAGACTGCACCCGCCGCGGACGCCGCGGCGGTCAAGCGCTATCTGCCCTGGGTCGTCGCCACGGCGCTGTTCATGGAGCAGCTCGACTCGACCATCGTCAACACGGCGGTGCCAGCGATGGCGGCGAGTCTCGGTGTGGCGCCGCTCAGCCTGAAGGCGGTCGTCGCGAGCTACATTGTCAGCCTTGCGGTGGGCATTCCGATCAGCGGCTGGATCGCCGATCGCTTCGGCACCCGTCGCGTGTTCAGCATCGCCGTCGCGCTCTTCACCGTCGCGTCCGTGGCGTGCGGATTGTCGGTCAACGTCACCATGCTGGTCGCTTCGCGCATCCTCCAAGGATTGGGGGCCGCGATGATGACCCCTGTGGGACGTCTCGCCATCGTCCGCACCTTCGCCAAGTCGGAGCTCCTGGTGGCGATGAACTTCGTGATCATTCCGGCGCTGATCGGGCCGCTCCTCGGGCCGACCGTCGGTGGCTTGATCGTGCACTGGGTGTCGTGGCGCGAAATCTTCTTCGTCAACGTGCCGATGGGCATCGCCGCGCTCGCGATCATCCACCGCTACATGCCGGACTATCACGGCGAGGCGCCGCGCCGTCTGGACTTCGTCGGGCTCGTGCTCTTCAGCTCGAGCATGGCCATCCTGTCGTGGCTGCTGGAGATCTTCGGCGAGCACGATATCAGCGCGCTCCAGGGCGGTGCGCTGCTGCTCCTGTCGCTGAGCCTGCTCGCGGCTTACGTCTGGCACGCGCGTCATATCGTCTATCCGCTGCTGCGACTGTCGCTCTTCCGGATACGCACCTTCCGGGTTTCGGTCGGCGGCGGTCTGGTCACGCGGCTCGGGATCGGCGGCATGCCTTTCCTGCTGCCTCTGCTCTACCAGCTCGGCCTCGGCCTTCCGGCATGGGAGTCGGGCCTGTTGACGATGCCGACCGCGGCCGCGGCGATGGGCATGAAATTCCTGAGCTCGCGGCTGCTCCGCCGCTACGGCTTCCGCTCGGTGCTGATCGTCAACACGATCCTGGTCGGAACGACGATCTGCCTCTTCTCGCTGGTCACGCCGGCTACCCCGCTGGCGGTCATCGTCCTGTTCTCCCTGGCGCAGGGTTTCTTCAACTCGCTCCAGTTCTCCAGCGTCAACAGCATGGGGTATGCCGACATCGCAGCCACCGATTCGAGCATGGCCACGTCGATCGCGAGCACGATGCAGCAGTTGTCGATGAGCTTCGGACTGGCATCCGCGTCGCTCGTCGCCGGGTGGTACCTGGGGAACGTGCCGCAGACCGACGCGCTCGCGGTCACCGGCGCGCTGCATCGAACATTCCTCACCGTCGGCGGTCTGACGATGCTGTCATCGCTCGCCTTCTGGACGCTGCGTCCGGGCGACGGCGACAACGTCAGCCGGGGAAAAAAACCAGTCGCGGAGTGAGCAGCGACACCGTCAACGTAAGGAGGCAATGATGCGAGGCAATGTCGTTGGTCCGATTTGTATGTTGGCACTGGCCGCGTGGTCTGCGGCCTGGGCACAGAACGTCAAGATCACGCCGCTGGGCTCGCATGCCGGCGAGCTTTGCAGTCGAGACCGGGCGACGATCTTCGAAGATCCGACCGGCGTGCGCATCCTTTACGACGCTGGACAGTCGGTGACGGGCGCGGAGGATCCGCGCCTCGGCAGGATCGACGTCGTTCTCCTGACCCACGCCCACGGCGACCATATCGGCGACCAGAAGATGAAGGGGCTGGACTCCGGGACCTGCGACAACCCGCAGCTCGTCTCGGCCGCACCGAACTCCACGACGGCCGAGATCGCGGCGGCGAAGAATGCCGCGTTGGTTATGGTCACGCCTCTGGCAAATTTCATCGGTCGCAAGATCGAGACGATACGAGGCAAGCCGACTGCGGCGTGCGGGCCGCCTGAATCCGATCTCCTCGCACCGTTCGCCGCGCCCTGCCTTGCCATCGTTCAGATCGGCGGCACGCGCTTGGTCAAGACATCGGGCGCGTCCAAGGCCGTCGAGATTGCCACAGTGCCCGCGGTTCATGACAGCACGGTGCCGCTGCTGCTCATGATGGAGGCCGCGCGCAAAGCCCTGGAGCCGGACAACGTGAGCTTCACGCTCGGGCCCCCGGTCGGTTATGTCATCCGCTTCACCAACGGCCTCGTCGCGTACCTCACTGGAGACACGGGAATCCACGCCGACATGCAGACCGTCGCGCGCGATTTCTACAAGGCGAATCTGATCGAGCTCAACTACGGACCGAACGCGCTCAACCCGGAGGGCGCCGCCTACGCGGTCAACGCGCTGGTGCAGCCCGCGTCCGTGATCATCACTCACGTCAACGAAGGAGCGACCAGCGGTGGCAAGGTCAAGCCGACGTCGCGAACGGCCGCGTTCATCGGACTGGTCAAGAGCCGGCCGGTGTATCCCGCGTTGAGCGGCAAGACGATGGAATTCGACGGCGCAGGCAAGTGCGTCGCGGGGTGTTAGGGAACGATCCCCATCCTTCTCTCGAAAAAGTCAACTGCTGGAACGATTCACGCTGGCGAGTCGGGCGACGCCTGAACGTCACATTGCGTCGCTCCACGCCATGACAATGTGCCATTTGGCGGCGCTGGAGGCTGGTACAGACCTTGCTTCTTTCCGAGACCCGCGCAGCGGACCGAAAAGGGTGACGCGATGTTTCTTTCACGCGAAACGCACCTTTGCCCGCACGCGACCTGAGCAGCGCGCAGGAACACTGCGCGCCGCCTTGCCCGGGTCACCGCGATTGAGGCTTCGTGAACAAGAAAGTCGACTCGAGACTTGCGCCCCAGGCCGCTCCAAAGCGCTTGAGAGGAATTCGCGCGGCCCTGAAGCACAATTTCACCACTCAGGCAGTGGCTGCGGTTGCGTTGCCGTATGCACTAGTCTTCCCACTGCTGCATGCCGGCTGGCTGGACGTGCCGAGCTTCGTTGTGATTGCACTCCTGTTCTCGATCGGGGCGATGATCTTTCTTGCCCGCCGCCTGGCGAGCTCCGTCGCAGCTCTGCGCGCCGCCCTGAGGCGCTTCGGTGCGAGCCAGGACCTCGACGAGACGACGAACTTCTCCATCACGCGCTCGAGTGGGCTGGATGGCCTCCAGCGCAGCATCGAGAATATGCACCGACGTGTGGTGCTCCGTCAGTTCAAGCTCAAGACAGCCCGCGACGTCGCCGAACGCGAAAGTGCGAGCACTCGCAGCCTGGCGGAGCAGCTCGCTCGGGCACAGCGCATCGCGCGTGTCGGAAGCTGGGAATGGCAACGCGCTGCCGATAACCTTGTCTGCTCGAGCGAGGTATATCGCATTCTAGGCGTCAATCCTGAGCAATTTCTCCCGCGTCTGGCGTCGATCCTGAGTGTCGTTCATGCCGATGATCGCCGAGCCTTTCGCCGCTGGATGGTCAGGTTGGCGCGCGGCGCCCCGCTCGACGGGATCGACGTCCGGATCCATGCGGCGGGAGCCGAACTCCTTCACGTCCATGTGCTGGGTGAGCCACTGCGCGACGCCGCGGGCAACATCGTCGGCCTCGCCGGCACGATCCAGGACGCGACCGAGCGCGCCCGCGCCATCCAGCGCATCCACCGACTGGCCTATTTCGACGTCCTCACCGAGTTGCCAAACCGGTCCCGTTTCCACGAAAAGCTCGCCGAGACGCTCGAATCCGCCAGACGCAGGGACCAGGCATTCGCGATCATGTTTCTCGACCTGGATCAGTTCAAGCGCATCAACGACACGCTCGGGCACTCGGTCGGCGATGACCTGTTACGGATCATCGCGCAGCGGCTTACTCGCAGCATGCGCCCGGATGACATCGCGGGTTCGACGCCGGGCAGCACCATGGAGCGCGACGTGTGCCGGCAAGGTGGCGACGAGTTCATCGTGCTCCTCAACGGGGTGGCGACGGAGCAGGACGCCGCGCGCGCAGCGACCAGGCTGCTGGCGACGCTCGCCCAACCGATCGCTCTGGGCACGCAGGACGTCTTCGTCTCCGCCTCGATCGGCATCGTGCTCTATCCGCGCGACGGCGAGGATCTGGACACGCTGCTCAAGAACGCGGACGTCGCGATGTATCACGCGAAGGCCGAGGGCCGTAATCGATTCTTCTTCTATCAGGACTCGATGCGCGCGGCCTCTGCGCAACGACTTTCGCTCGAACACGACCTGCGCAAGGCGCTGGAAGACGAGCAGTTCGAGCTGTACTATCAGCCCCAGATCGAAGTGCCCACCGGCAGGATTGTCGGGATCGAGGCGTTGATCCGTTGGCATCATCCGACGCTTGGATTGCTCGGACCGGCACACTTCATCGGCGTCGCAGAGGAAGCAGGCCTGATCATGGCCATCTGGGAATGGGTGATGGTCGCGGCGTTGATCCAGCACAATGCCTGGCGGGAACAAGGGCTTTTCGCGATGACGATCGGTGTGAACCTGTCGAGCGCCCAATTCAGCGATCCTGCGCTCGCCGAGCGCGTTAGGGAGATCGCGCGTGTCGTCGACGTGCCGCTCGATTACCTGGAGCTCGAAGTCACCGAATCCATGCTGCTGGTCGACTTCGACGCGGCGTTCACGACGCTCACCGAGTTGCGCGCCATGGGCGTCAAGATCGCGATTGACGATTTCGGCACCGGCTATTCATCCTTGTCGTACCTGCGCCGCTTGCCGCTCGACAAGCTCAAACTCGATCAATCCTTCACGCGCGATGCGCAGGAGAATGATGGAGACGTGGCAATCACGC
Source organism: Betaproteobacteria bacterium (assembly GCA_005888865.1). Taxonomy (GTDB): domain Bacteria; phylum Pseudomonadota; class Gammaproteobacteria; order Burkholderiales; family Casimicrobiaceae; genus PALSA-1003. The sequence continues at coordinate 4,918 of VBCL01000175.1, forward strand.
GGGCGATTATTGCCATGGCGCAGAGCCTCAAGCTGGCGGTCGTGGCAGAAGGTGTGGAGACGCAGGCGCAAGTCGATCTACTCACGTCCCTGGGCTGCACGACGGTCCAGGGGTTCCTCCTCGGCCGTCCGTTACCCGCGATGGAAACCGCGCAAATGCTGCGCCAGGGCGTCGCCGGTGTGCCGGCCCCTGCCGTCGAGCACCCGACCGACGCCTGGGGCTCCATCATCCAACCAAGGTCCGCAGCGGCGGCTCCCAGAACGCACTTCGGCCACGAACGGGTCATCGACGAGTCGCGGTAGCAAGAGCAAATCAGCGGCACGAAGCATCTCATCGCTGCCGTCTTCGCAAGATCCCTGGCAACAGCATCGCGCGCCTTGACAATCGTTGCGGCCAAGGTGTAAGCCGAATTCATCTCGTGACGCGGCACACTGTCGCGTCGCATCGTGCGGCTTCGGATTCCACACGACGTGCCCAATGACATCAAGGAGCAGAGCGCAATGGATATGAAAGGCAAATCGATCCTGGTCACCGGAGGGGCGTCGGGAATCGGGCAAGCCATTGTGCTGGCCTTCGCTGAGCGCGGCGCCAACGTCGCGTTGACTTACATCACGAGCGATCCGGCGGAAACGCTCGCGCGCGCCAGGGGCTTCGGCGGCAAGCATGTCGCGTTCCGCGCTGACCTGCGCAACGAAGCCGAGGTCGAAAAGGTCTTCGCGCAAACGATTACCGTGCTCGGCGACCTCGACGTGCTCGTCGCCAACGCCGGCGGGCTGATCAAGCGCTGCCGCGCAGTCGATACACCACTCGCGTTGTGGGAAGAGGTCATGGCGGTCAACCTGACGTCCACGTTCCTCTGCTGCCGCGCGGCATTGAAGCACATGGAGCCGCGCAAGAAAGGCAACTTGATCCTGATCAGCTCACTCGCCGGTCACAACGGTGGCGGCCCCGGAGCCACGCACTACGGCGCATCCAAGGGCGCGATGATCACCTACACGCGCGGCCTCGCGAAAGAAGTCGGTCCGCTGGGGATCCGGGTAAACGGCATCGCGCCCGGGCTCATCGCGACCCGCTTCCACGACAATTTCAATACGGCCGAGGGCCGGAGTGGCACGGTAGCAATGACGCCGCTGCGGCGCGAGGGAACGGCGGAGGATGTCGCGGGCGCCGCGGTGTTTCTCGCCTCCGATCAGGCATCGTTTCTGGCCGGCGAGACGATCGAGGTCAACGGCGGCCTGGGGCTGTATTGACGTTCAGGAACATGCAGCGCGGGTCGTCAAACATCGTCGCGGAGTCACGAATGAGCCAGGACAACTGTGTTTACTGCAACGGAGTCCGTCGTGTGGTCCGACGCGTGTTGCCGCGTGTTGCACGTGACCGACGCGACGTTCGCCGGTTTCTGCCGCGTGGTGTGGGGAACTCATGTCGCAGAATTCTCGGACCTCGACGACGCGGCCAGGACTCATGTGATGAGAGTCGTCGCCGGCGTCGAAAAGGGGCTGCGCGATCTGCTCGCGCCGGACAAGGTCAACCTCGCGAGCCTCGGTAACCTGGTGCCCCATCTGCACTGGCACGTCATTCCGCGCTACCGCGACGATTCCCACTATCCGGAACCGATCTGGGCCGCTCCACAGCGGGTGGGCGTCGTGCGCACCTTGCCGCGCGACTTCGCCGCGAGGATGAAGCGGGCCCTGGATCGCTCGTTAGCGTAGGGGCGCTCGCCGCACGACGCTACCGATTCACCATCCGCATGCCCTGCGCAACGTAGCGCTCGCCCGCCGCTACGCCGACGGGCAGCACGCGGTCGATGCGGTCGAGATCGTCGTCGGTCAGCGTCACCTTCAGCGCGCCGACATTCTCTTCGAGATATTTCCGGTGCTTCGTTCCTGGTATTGGCACGATGTCGTCGCCCTGCGCCAGCACCCACGCCAGCGCGAGTTGCGACGGCGTGCAGCGCTTATCCTTGGCGATAGCGTTGATCTCGTCGACTAGACGGAGATTCTTCTCGAAGTTCTCGCCCTGAAAGCGCGGTGCCGTGCGCCGCCAATCGCCCGGCTCGAGATCGTTGACGCTCTTGATTCGGCCCGTGAGGAATCCGCGCCCGAGGGGGCTGTACGGAACGAAGCCGATGCCAAGCTCGCGCACCGTCGGCAGGATTTCGTCCTCCGGCTCGCGGCTCCACAGCGAATACTCGGTCTGCAGCGCCGTGATCGGATGCACCGCATGCGCGCGCTCGATGGTCTTCGGTGCGGCTTCCGAGAGCCCGAGGTAACGCACCTTGCCTTGCTTGACCAGCTCCGCCATCGCGCCCACAGTGTCCTCGATCGGGGTATCCGGGTCGACGCGATGCTGATAGTAGAGATCGATCACCTCAACGCCGAGACGGCGCAGGCTCGCCTCGCAGCATTGCCGGACGTACTCGGGCTTGCCGTTGATGCCGCGATAGCTCCTGTCCTCGCCACGAACCTGGCCGAACTTGGTGGCGAGGATCACCTTACCGCGCCGGCCGCGGATGGCGCGTCCGATGAGCTCCTCGTTGCGGCCCACACCGTACATGTCTGCCGTGTCGAGAAGCGTGACGCCGAGATCGAGCGCGCGCTGGATCGTCGCCATCGCCTCGTGTTCGTCCTGGCCACCGTAGAACTCCGACATGCCCATGCAGCCCAGGCCCATCGCCGACACTTCGAGGCCGGTGCCAAGTGTTCGCTTTTCCATGCTTTGCCTTTCTCGAGAGAAATGCGGCCGGCTGGGCCGCCTGTGACGTACCCTACGCTGAGGCACGAACCGTGCAAGCGCAACGGGTGTGACCACGTGCTTGCCAGCGGGTTCCTGTAGACTGAACGTCGCGTGACGCCACCGGGATCGCGATGCAGTGGAGGGTAAATCATGAATCGACACATTCTCGACGACGCGCACATTCACCCTGGTATCCGGAAGGCCATCGCCGACAACCACGTCGACATCGTCCGCGAAGTGCAGGCCGCGATCGCCGCCAACGACGTAGTCGTGGTCGGCATGAAGATGAACCCCGTTCCAAAGAAGGCGCGCAAGGCGCTCGAGGCCGCCGGGATTCCCCACATGTACCTCGAATACGGGAGCTATCTCGGCGGCTGGCGGCGTCGCAACGCCCTCAAGATGTGGACCGGATGGCCGACCTTTCCGATGGTGTTCGTCAAAGGCGTCTTCGTCGGCGGCGCGACCGACCTGGGGCGGCTGATCTCGAATGGCGAGATGAAGTCAATGCTGCACGGCAAGCGGCCGAAGAACGCCGGGCGGCGGTGAATCGAACGACGCCTACGTCTTCGTTCGGGCGGTCTTTGCCGCAACGCTCTACTCGATCCGAG
>VBCL01000176.1 GCA_005888865.1 Betaproteobacteria bacterium
CGATTTCGTTCTCGCTGGTGTACGACTGCATCAGCGCCCTGTCCTTGCGAGCCTGCTCGTCGCGCGACTTGGCCAGCGCGCGTTCGCGCTCGACCTGATCCGCCTTGGCCTTGGTCTCCTCGGGCGAGAGCGGAGGTTCGATCTTCTTCACCGCCCGGGCCTGCTTATCGAGCACGGTCGCTCCCTTGCTGGGCACGTCCGGGGGCGCCTTGTCGCTGTAGTGGACTTCGCCTTGGTCGTCGGTCCATTTGTACGTCGCCGCGAGCGCAGGCGCGAACAGGGCAGAGGCGACGAACCCCGCCGCGCCCGCCAGCAGCAACCGCATGGCCTGTTTCTTATCCATCGTCTCCGCCCCTCGCCGCATCAGCGGCCTCGCCGTACCACCATCGAAATCCGCGGCGCCGCTACGTTGCTGCGCCGTATCGTTCACGGTATGCCACCACCTTGGCAGCCTGTTTCGCCAGGTCCGGCCGCACCGTCAGAAACGCCAGCAGATCCTCGAGGGTCGCAATCGCGATCACCGGCAGGCCGAACTCGAGGGTGAGCTCCTGCACGGCCGAGCGCTCGCCGCGGCCCCGTTCCATCCGGTCGAATGCAATAAGGATGCCCACGGCGTCGGCACCCTGTGCCCGGATCAACTCGATGGCCTCGCGTTTCGCGCCCCCGTCGGTGATCACGTCATCGACGATCATCACCCGACCCTTCAAGGGCGCGCCGACGATGACGCCGCCTTCGCCGTGATCCTTGGCCTCCTTGCGATTGAAACTATAAGGCAGATTGTGCCCTTTTTCCGCAAGCGCGACGGCCGTGGCGGCGGCCAGGGTAATCCCCTTGTACGCAGGGCCGAACAACTGGTCGCAGACGAGACCGGAGGCCAGATAGGCTTCGGCGTAGAACCCGCCCAGCCGGCGCAGGCTCTCGCCATCGTTGAAAAGCCCTGCGTTGAAGAAATAGGGCGTCTCGCGACCCGCTTTGGTCGTGAACCGGCCGAAACACAACACACCGCGAGCCAGGGCGTAGGCCAGGAAGTCTTGCTGGAACCGGGTCATTGGCGTGGAAGTTTACCTGTAAACTTCGCTGCGGCTGTGCGTATCATCACTCTCAACATCAACGGTATCCGCTCGGCCGAGCGCAAGGGTCTGTCGCGCTGGCTGGCCCGCGCCGAGCCCTGGGACGTTGTCTGCCTGCAGGACCTCAAGGCCGGCCCGGACGACGTGCCGCGCGCGCTCCTTGCTCCGCGCAAATCCCATGGTTTCTTTCTGCAGGCCACGCGCAAGGGATACGCCGGCGTCGCGCTGTACGCAAAGCAGGCCCCCAAGGTCACGAAGGGCTTCGGCGCCTCCGAGTTCGACGCCGAGGGTCGCTACCTCGAAGCCGATTTCGGCAAGCTCGCGGTCGTGAGCATCTACCTGCCGTCGGGCTCCGCGGGTCCGCACCGCCAGGCGTCCAAGTTCCGATTCATGGAAGCCTTTCTGCCACACCTGGTCGAGCTCCGTCGCCGACGGCGCGAGGTCATTCTCTGCGGCGACTGGAACATCGCGCACCAGCCGATCGACCTCAAGAACTGGCGCAGCAACCAGAAGAATTCCGGCTTCCTTCCCGAAGAGCGCGCCTGGCTCACGCAGGTCTTCGACGAGCTGGGATTCGTCGACGTGTTTCGCGTACTCAACAAGGAGCCCGAACAGTACACGTACTGGTCGACCCGCGGCCAGGCATGGAAAAAGAACGTCGGCTGGCGCATCGACTATCAGATCGCCACCCCCGGCATCGCCGCCAAAGCGCGCGCGGCATCGATCTACAAGAACCGCCGTTTCTCCGATCACGCGCCATTGATCGTCGACTATGACTACGAGCTTCGGTGAACCGCGAACGACGGTGAACAGGTGAATGGGTGAACAAGTGAAAGCCGCCGCCTGCAGCGCGCGCCCGACGCGACAATTCACCCGTTCACCCTTTCATTCGTTCACGGCCGTCGCGTGATCCGTCTCACCCACCTGACGCTCGCGCGCGGCAGCAAGCGGCTGCTCGAAGACGCGGCGCTGACGATCCACCCCGGGCACAAGGTCGGCCTGATCGGCGCCAACGGCAGCGGCAAGTCGTCGCTCTTCGCGCTGCTGCGCGGCGACATCGATGCCGATGCCGGCGATCTTTCGCTGCCGCCGTCGTGGGTGATCGCGCACGTCGCACAGGAAACACCCGCGGTCGCCACACCTGCGCTCGAGTTCGTCCTCGACGGCGACGCGGAGCTCCGCGCCGTGGAGCGCGCGCTGGCTGCCGCCGAGGCCGACCCGCACGCGAAAGGGGAGCATCTGGCCGAGCTGCATCACCGCTTTGATGCGATCGACGGCTACAGCGCCCGCGCCCGCGCCGCGACCCTTCTTTCGGGATTGGGCTTCGCCGCCGCGCGTCACGACGATGCGGCCGCCAGCTTTTCCGGGGGCTGGCGCATGCGGCTCAATCTCGCGCAGGCACTGATGACCCGTTCGGACCTGTTGCTGCTCGACGAGCCGACGAACCATCTCGATCTCGACGCGGTGCTCTGGCTCGAAGAGTGGCTGCAGCGTTACGCCGGAACGCTGCTCCTGATCACCCACGACCGCGACTTTCTCGACGCGGTCGTATCGACGATCGTCCATCTCGATGGACGCAAGCTCAATGTCTACAGCGGCAACTACACCCAGTTCGAGCGCTCGCGCGCCCAGGCGCTGTCCCAGCAGCAGGCGGCCTACGCCCGGCAGCAGAAACAAATCGAACACCTGCGCTCGTACATCGACCGTTTCCGCGCCAAGGCGACCAAGGCCAAGCAGGCCCAGAGCCGGATCAAGACGCTCGAGCGGATGGAGCTGATCACCGCCGCGCACGTCGACAGCCCATTCGCGTTCGACTTCCCCGCGACGGATGTCCGCGCGCGCCAGTTGCTGAAGCTCGACCACGCCACGCTCGGTTATCCCGACAAGCCGATTCTCTCCGGCGTCGACTGGGCGATCCTTGCCGGCGAGCGCATCGGTCTTCTCGGGCCCAACGGCGCCGGCAAATCCACGCTCCTGCGCGCCATTGCAGGCGAGCTGCCGGTGCTCGCCGGCCAGCGGCTGACGGCGCAAGGCCTTTCGATCGGGTATTTCGCACAGCATCAGGTCGAGCAGCTGCGACTCGACGAAACGGCGCTCTGGCACGTGCGGCAGCTCGAACCGGCAACCCGCGAGCAGGAATTGCGCGATTTTCTCGGCGGCTTCGATTTTCGTGGCGATCGCGTGCTCGCGCCGGTCGCCGAGTTCTCCGGGGGTGAAAAGGCGAGGCTCACGCTGGCGCTGCTGGTGCGACAGCGCCCGAATCTGCTGTTGCTCGACGAGCCGACCAACCACCTCGACATCGAGATGCGCGAGGCTCTCACCGAGGCGCTGCAGGATTATCAAGGTGCGCTCGTCGTCGTTGCACACGATCGTCACCTCCTGCGCGCGACCGCCGACGAGCTGTGGCTGGTCGCCGATGGGACGCTCAGCGCGTTCGATGGCGATCTCGATGATTACCGCGACTGGGTGCGCGCCCAGCGTCCGCGCGAGACCGCGGCGGCCGACGCGATTGCCGCCGAACCCGCGGCGCCGGACCGCAGGATGCACCGGCGCGCGGAAGCAGCAGAGCGGGCCCGCCTTGCAGAGCTGCGCAAGCCCCTGCAGCGCAAGCTGGCCGATGTCGAAGCGGAGCTGAAAGCGCTCGAAGCGGAGAAACAGGAATTGGAAACCTGGCTCGCGTCCGAAGACGCTTACGCCGAAAACAACAAGGAGCGGCTGCTTATCGTGCTCGAACGCCAGGGCGATCTCGGCTGGCGACTCGCGCGCGCCGAATCCGCATGGCTCGAGCTGCAGGGAGCGCTCGAGCAGATCGGGTAGCGGTGCGAGCCCGCGGCGCGGGGCCCCACGCGAAGCGTGGGGATCGCGCGAGGCGAGTCGACGCTGTGGCCGACACTCGCGCGGACGCAGTCCGCGACGGTGCAAGGAGGCCGCGAATCATCCGGGCGGTAGCTGAACCTCCGCGGCGATTCGCCACGAGCCCGCGTCGTCGCGCTGCCAGACGTGGATGTAATATCCGGTCGACTCCTCGACGCTGCCGACGAAGCGCGCGTAGCGACCGTAGGTGAAGCCCATGTCGTCGCTCGCCGACGTGCCGGCGCCCGCCGGCGTCCAGACCACGCGCCGGTCGGTCGCGGCCAGCGCCTTGCGCACCGCGTCGGCGCCAATGAGCGCGTAACTGCCCTCGCGCAACAAGCGCACCGAATTGCCGAGCAACTCGAAGTACGACGGCGCACCCGCGGGATCCGGATCGAGACTCCACGCCTCGCGCTCGAGTGCGACAAGCGCATCCTTGCCGTGGGCGAGTGAGCGCGCCGAGCGTGCTGCAGTCGATGCTCCTCGCGTTTCGCCGCCTGCGACCGCGGGGGCATCGGGTTGCGGGGCGGCCGGCGTCGATACGCCCCCGTCGAGCGCGACACGCCAACGACCGTTCTCGCGCTTCCACACCGATAAGAAATAGCCGTAGCGTGCTGGCGCACTCGGGTCGCGCTGGTTGCGCAGGGAATACGGGCCGGTCGTGAAGCCCAGGTCGCCCGAGCGCGCCACCGCACCGGCCTGTGGCGACCAGTCGAGAAGGAGCGTTAGTGGATCTGTGGGCGCCGGCCGCGCGAGCATGCGCTCGCGCATCGCACCCGGGCCCGGACGGAAATCGATGCCATCGGTCGCGAAGTGCTCGAGGAACGCGGCACGAATTCCGCGCTCGGTCGAATCGCGTGCGAACGCGCGCTCGGCGTCGAAGAGCGCCTCGAGCGTTGCGTCGGGATAGGTCGGCGCCGTCGAGCAGGCCGCGAGCAGAAGCGCTGCGACTGTCAGACGAGCCCGCGAGCAATGCGTCATCGTATCGCCCCCGGAAGTGTCAGCCGCCTCGATCGCGCAACCGACGTACGAACTTCAAGCCCGACCACGTCGCATCGATCGCGCAGACCTTGACGTCGACCAGCCTGGCCGCGAGGCCGATGCGCCGGACAATATCCTCGGTGAGATCGGTCGAAACGCCCGAGGCCTTCTTCGGCCAGGCGATCCAGATCAGGCCGCCGTCGGGCATCTTCGGCTCGAGGCTGGCAAGCATCGCGGTCACGGTGCTCCGGGTGTTTGCGAACGCAAGCGCGCAATCGAAAGTCGCCGCGCGCGCCAGCCGCTGAAGGTCGGGGGCTCCGGAGAGCAGCGCTTCGAGATTCGGCGGCGCCTCGAGCGCCAAGAGCCGCATGCCGGGCTTCAGGCCCAGCTTCCGCCAGAGCGGCGTTCCGGAGTAGCCGGCGGTCTGCGTTTTCACGACGGACATTATCGACGCTAGCGCGGACGATGGAAGAGATACATCCCGAACCCCAGCGTGTCGCGGCCCCAGCGAAGATACGCGTCGCGCCAGCGTCGGATGCGTTCGAGCATCGCCGGGACATCCGGATCGCCGGGCTGCTCGATGGCGTAACGCTCGATCGAGCGGCTGTATTTCCATTCGTATTCGTCCCATTCGTCGATCGAGGCCACACTCGCGTGCAAGGGAATGAGCCCGGCGTCGATTCCCGCCTGCACGTTGCCTCGGTGATCGCCGAACTCGTCCTCGCTCGCGTCCAGATGCGCAAGGTACCCGGCCGCAGGCGGCTTCGCCCAGTAGCCTTCTGCCACCAGGACGTGGCCGCCGCGGCGAGTCCAGCCCGAGAGCGTGGTGCAGATTCCGTTGATGCCGCCGGCGATACCGCCCCCGCCCAACATCACGGTCAGGTCGAACGATTCGGATTCCGCCTTGAACTCGGTGACGTCCGCTTCGACCAGGCGAAGACGGTCGAGCACGCCACACTGCTGGGCGCGTGCGCGCGCCGCGTCGAGCATCGGCGAGGAGCG
>VBCL01000177.1 GCA_005888865.1 Betaproteobacteria bacterium
GGCCGGCCAGCAGCGCGGCTTCCTTGCCGAAATTGCGGGTAAACCGGAGCCCCTTGATGCGCGGGTCCTTCCTGGACATCTGCGTGACCCTCTCGAACGTGCCGTCGCGGCTGCCATCGTCGACGATGACGACCTCCAGCTGCATTCCGCAGGAAGCCAGAGCGTCCACGATGACCTCGATCGCATGCGCGATGCCGGGTGCTTCGTTATGCGCAGGCACGACGACGCTCAGCAGCTTGGGTGGATTCGCAGTCATGGTTTCAATGTTGAGCAGAAGCGGTTTCCCGTCGGACCGCAAGCCTATCGCCCCTCACTTCCAGGTGCCGATAGCCGATCAGCCGGATCCCATGGTGATCGAGCAGCGCGCGAGCGGCAGCGCTGGTCAACACCGCGAGCTCGCCCTCCCAATCGTGATAGCGGGGAAGACGCGTGTCGGTCACTTCCCGTGCATCGAATTCGCCGGGGTGGCACATCAATTCATAGATCTCGCCCGCGCGGAGGCGCGGGAGGCTGCGCTGCAGATACGGCAGGTCGAGCTTGCCGCTTGTCTCCAGGCCGAGAAACTGGGCACTCGGGGTATCGGCGTGGTGACGATTGATCGACTCGAGAGCCTTGATCACGGCGCCACGGAACAGCGAGCCACTGCGCGATTTCCCGAAGAGCCGGGAGCGCGGAAAGCGAATGTGCGGAATGGCGTAGTCCTTCGCGAGCACTCGTGTAACTGCAAAAAGCGACGGCAGCATGTGCAGGTGCTCGTGCGAATTTAGAAATCGGAGCGGCAATCCGTTGTCGAGGCAGCGTTCGATCTGCGCCCGCCATTCGTGCTGCACGTCCTCGGTCTTGACGATCCCGGCCAGAATCGCCCCTGCCATCCGGAACTTGCCGGGGAAACGGCCGGTTCCTCGCGAGAGTCCGTTCCGCAATTTGGCCGTGAGCGGAACCCCATCGGTAAGGTTCAGGTGAACGCCGACATCCAGGGCATCGCATTCTCGGAGTCTTGCGGCGTGCTCGGCGAAATCGGTTGCGTTCGAAAGCACTCCGGTGGCGGTCACGATGCCCTCGGCGGCAGCTCTCAGGATTCCCTTGCTGACACAGCGAAAGTATCCGTAGTCGTCCGCGTTGACGATCAGGTACGCTCCTTGGGCTTGCAGCGCCATCGTCAACGCTCCGCGTGCGGCTTGGCGCGCGCGAGAAGCCGGTAGCGATAGTCCCGGCCGATCAGGCAAATTCCCCAGGTCAACAGCGCAAACCACCGCGGCGGACGAATGGCGCGTCGTCCGGCGAGTGCGCCCGCGAGGATGCGGCCCGCGATCTTGTCCCGCGATGCGAACAACATTCGCGTCAGCGGTGTCTGCCGGGACATTCCCGACGGGAAAATCCCGGGTTCGACGACCGTTACCGAGAAACGCCGATCACTCCGTTGTCGCAGTTCCATGTCCAGGCTCTCGCCCCAGATGCTCAGGGCCGCTTTCGAGGCATTGTATCCGGCTGAGAAGTGCATGCCATGCCAGCGGCCCATGCTCGATATCAGTACGACACGAGTCGTGGATGACAGTCCTCGTTGACTGGCCGGGCCGCTCGACGAAGCCAATGCCGCGCGCGCAGTGCTCGGGCTTGGCGAAGCGGGGGCGTCTGCCTTTGGCGAGGGCGGAATTTCGTGTGGGCCGCAGAGCCAATCGGCCAGTTCAGCGGCGGCGAAGAAATTGACCTGGAAGGTTTCGCGCAGCTCGGCAGAGGAGAGGACGGATTTCCCGTCATGTTTGATCGCGGCGGACAGGATCGCGATCGCGACCGAATTCGGAGGGATCTGCGCTTCGATCAAGGCCGCGGCGAGCGCCCCGGGGGTCGACAGATCGGCGACCAGCAGGGTCACCCGAGCATGCGCCGGAAGCTCGCCCTGGAGCTTTTCCCGCGATGCTCGGTTGCGGACAATGCCGATGACCTCGGCGCCACTCTCCAGGCAGCGCAGCATGAGATCGCGTCCAAGGCCGCGACCGACGCCGGTGATCAGGGCGCGCTTCCCACCGAGATCCGCCTCTGTATTGAACGGCACATTCGCCGCAAAGCCGGCCCATTGCCAACCCAGCCAAGGCAGGCTGAACGCGAGATTGACGCCAAAACGGAGAACCGCACCGAGCGCGCCAACGCCTGCACCAAAGCGTGATCCCACCGCCAGTTCTCGATAGCCTAGCGGGTCGCATTCGTGCAGGGCGATCACGCCGTTCAATACGTGCCGCAGAGGATGCCCGGGAAGGAACAACTTGGTCATCGGGTCGAGGCGCCCGATCCTGAACCGCGTGAGCCGAGCCTTCGCCAGGTAGCGGGAAAAGCCGCTGGGATCGGGAAACAGGCGCGGAGCATCGGCCAAGTAACGAGAGAGATGGTCGTAGAGACGCGGCTGCGGCGTGAGTCGCAGGTAGGTGCAGACCGCCCGGTACTCGTCGGGATCGATTTGCCACAGCGGGAAGAGCGGGCCGCTCATCCGCTACAGGGCCGCCAGTCGCGCGACCCGTGTGGCATGCGCGGCGAGCGACATCGTGATCGGCTTGCTGGGTAACGACGGAAACGCGGCGCCATCGGCAATATAGAGATTGGAAAACCGATTGGATCGACCCGTGGCGTCACACCGCCTCGGCCCGGTGCCCATGGGTACGGTTCCCGCGTAGTGGATTCCTGCGCCCGGCTCGGACCGGACAACGCCTCGCGTGATACAGCCAAGCCGGTGCAGCGCCGAGCGCATTCTCGCCACCGACTGCCGAATGAAACGCTCCTTGTCTTCGCTATCCCGGTATCGCAGCACGACCGTCTCTGGATTCCCTTCCGCCTCGGCGAGCACCTGATGGTTTCCGGCCGTGATGCGGTCCGGAAAGAATAGCGTCGCTGCGCCGATGGCATGCCTGATCGCAAAGAAGAGCTTGGCCGAATTGCGCGAATCCAGAGGCATGCGCTCGATGAGAGGGTGATAGATCAGGTCGGTGAGATGCAGCAGCTCGGTGTGGAGATAGGAAGGCCACGGCGCAGACTCGCCGATCACGGCCGCGATGAGCCGGTTGAACTGAAACGAGCGCGGATCGGGACCCTGGCCCAGGCTCCGCAGCGCCACGAACGGTATTCGGACGACGGTCTTGTCCATCAATCCTTCACTCCGGCACTCGCTGTTCACGCCCGAGTCTCGGAGCGTGCGCAGAAAGATAGCGCCGGTTTGCAACGCACCTGCAGCGAGGAACACTGCGCCACACGGCTCTTCACGGATCTCCCGGGTTGCGCTATCGAGGTAGCGGATGCTGTCGATCCGGTTGTCACTCGATCGAAGGGCGAGTACCACGCGTCCCTGCAGGTAGCGAAATCCAGGATGAGCTTCGCACTGTTTCAGGGTGCTCAGGCGCGGATTGTAGATCGATCCGTTCGGGCATCCCCAAAGACACCGTCCTGAATAATCGCAGGCATCCGTTCGGGAAGGATCGGTCACGACGGCCAGGCGAGCGCGCCCGATCTTCACGCCTAACCTCCCCAGTGCGTGCTTTCGGCGCTCGTAGGTTTTCAACAGCCGGTCATCGCTGGCAGACAGGCGCACGGGCGGCTGCGACGGATAAACGCCGCGCAGATGCGGCGCCAGATCGTCGCCGTCCGGGCCTGCAACCGGGATGCGCTCGTAAACCGTCTTGTAGGCGCTCTCCATGTCGGAAAAGGATACTGGCCACTGGGCAAGATCGTCGTCATCGAAGGACAGGGCATTGGCGCCCCAACCGTTGGCCAACCCGCGCCTGAGGAGAAAAACCATCGGAAGCGAAGTTCCACAACTCGTCTACGCGAGAGGTCATGAACTCGCGCGCAGGCGGGTAACGAAGAAGCTCGGGCGACGTCGGCGGAACCAGGGCGCCGAGATCGGCGCCGAGGAAATACGCCACCGGGTCAGCCAGGCGATCCTTCAATTCGTGGAAGGTTGCGCCGGGCTCGGGAAATGCCTTTTCCTCCCGGCCGACGTCCCACAGCTCCACGTCATGACCGCGCTCGAGCAGGGTCAGCGCGGCATGAGCGCCCGAGACGCCGCTGCCGACGACGACGATCCTGTTCACGGGTTTCGCTGTCTTCGCGGTGCTTCAAGCAAGAATGAGATAGATCGCGACCGCGCCAAAGACAAGGCCCAATGCATGCCGCCCGCCGACCGCTTCTCCCATCACGAGGCCCACCAGCGTGATCACGAGAATCTGAGCGACCGTCATTGCCGGATAGATCTTGTTGAGCGCGAAGTATTTGAGGATTTGGGAATACAGGATGAATGACAGCGCGTATGCGCCGCCGCTCAGGCAGAAGAAGAGGATCCAGGGGGACGTCCTGACCTCAAAGCCGGACGCTTTCTTGAGCAGGACCTGCGCGACCGCGGTCATCATTACGCCCATGAGAACAAGCAGCGAGAGTGAGAAGCTGGCCATTCCATCTCCTGGTGGTCGATCCGGGCGGGTTGTCGCGCCTGATGCGTGCCATGGCGTGCAGGACCGACGCGCATTGTAGCTGCCCTCTCGCGGGAAACAGAATCATCGGTCGCATCGCCCGGCATGGCCGTTCGGGCGGCGCGTCTTGTGGGCTACGGACGTTCGGCCATGGTGAGGATGAGTCTCGCCGTCATGCGTGTCCTTCGCGCAACGCCGGGTGAAGCCGCTGGACCTGCGCGCCACCCAGCCGCGCGCCCGCAGGCGAGAGCGCGCTGTATGCCCCGACGATTTCGGCCGGGAGGGGACCGATCAGTCGTGTCAAGTCGGCGAAGCGTATCCCCTGCCGGACCAGGAACGCGACGTACGTATGGCGGAGACACGCCGAGCTAACCTGCGTTGCCTCCTCGAGGGCTGCATCATGAGCCGCGCACAGGATCTGCGCATCGATGCTATCTCGCGTGGCCGGGTGGCGCAGCGAGCCCAGGAGCAATTCCGAAGTCGCGGCTTTCGATGCGGTCTGAAGAAGGTGGCGCAACGTTCCATCGATCGCGATTTCGCGCCCCGAGTCCCCACCGGCGTGAATCGTGCCGCTCTCGAGATCCACGTCGCTCCATCGGAGTCTGAGCGCTTCGTCCGGGTTCAGCCCGCTCAGCAGTAACAACATGACGATCCGGCTCTCGTCGTCGGCTGCGCCGATAAGTGCGGCGACCTCGTCGGCGCGTAACTCTCGCGGAAAAGCCGTTTGCCTGGGCAGGAGCGCCGGTCCGTTGCCCGGTAGCGACATCGCCGGCGCACTTCGATCGGGGAGTGCCTGCGCCGGTCCTTCGTAGCGCAGCGTCCCGGGTTGCGGCTGAATGAGGACCATCGCGGGCTGCGGCTCCGGCCGATTGAAGAGCTCCACCAGCCACATGGCGAGCAAGGCGAGAGCGAGCGAGCCGCCGAGCGAGAACGCGGTGTCTCGCCAATAAAGAGGGCGCCACGGCTGTTGCGGCGCGATGGCCGCTTCGAGCACCCTCGTCGACGGCATGCGCGCTCGCTCGCTGGCTTCGAGTCGCGCTCGCTGCTGCAGGGCGTCGCGATACGTCTTTTCCAGCTCGACGAGCGCTTCCTGGATGGACTTGTACTCGTTGAAGCGCGCCGTGAGCTGCGCCGCCTCCCGGCGGTCCGTTCCCATCTGATTGCGGATGCGCGCCGCGGCGGCTTGTGCGCCGGCGAGGTCCTCCTGCGCTTCGAGGAGCGAGGTCTGCTGGCTTGCGGCGCGTTGTTGCACGATCTGTCGTTCGAGCTCGGCGAGACGAGCTCGCAGCGTGACGACCTTCGGATCTTTCGCCAGGTAATCGGCCGTGAATCCGCGTTCGAGCTCGCGCAACTCTTCACGCATCTGCGATGCGCGCTGCTCGAGGTTCGCCAGCGTGGGATCGTCCCGCGACCGGACGGCTGCCTTGCCCGCGGCCGCTGACGCACCCAGGGCGCGCAACTTGCCCTCCGCCGCGGCGACGCGATCTTCCGCGGTGCTGAGCGAGGCGCTGAGATTGCGGACTCGCGCCAGGGCTTCGCTCTCGTCGCGTTCCACCGAGACGATGTTGTTGCGCAGCCTGAAAGCTTCGCCTTCGCGCCGCTTGGCGATCACGGTCGCTTCCAGCTTTTTCACTTCCTCGTCGGCCTGCGCCATCGACTCGCTCGACAAGCTCCGGTATTCATCTGCCAGTCGGCCCTGGTAGATGTCGATGACGGCGTTCACGAGCGGCGCCAGCAATTCGCGTCGCCTGCCCGTGGCAATCAGCTCCACGACGTTCGTATCCGCAACGGGCAGCGCCTCGACCTGCCCCTGCAGAGCGGCGACCGGATCCGCCCCGAGTCCGGACAGATTTTCGCCCGAGTCTTCGAGTTGCTTGGCAGCCGCCGCAAAGACCGGGCGGCTCGCCAGCGCCTGCACTTCCGTCAGGAACGGCCGCTGCGAAGCGGTCGCGCCGCTCGGGGCGGCGCGGGACGACACCGATGCGACGCCGGGCGTGATCTCGATGCGTGCGACCGCGCGGTACTCGGGCGGGCGCAACCAGGTTACTGCGAGGCTCACGCCAAGGGCTACGGTGAGCGTCCCGAGGAAGACGCGCAGGCGCCGCTGATTGCTTTGGGTGGCCGCCGGCCACCGGAAGTCGGGTCGCACTGGGGCCCTCGGGTCGGTTATGCCATCCGCATGACAGGCCCAACCTTACCAGAGTTCGAGCGTGAAGAGATCGAAGTCAGGGATGACGCTCACGAGCCGAACAGGCGGCGAAACCGGTCCAGCCAGCTCGTGGCCGGAGCCGGCGCCTGCGGACCGCTGACCATGTAGTGATGCGTGTCGGAGCCACTGACAATGTCGATCTGCGCTTCGTTGAGGCCCGGCTCGAACCACCAGCGTGTCGTGCGATTGGCTCCGATGATTTCGCAGCCGACCCGACTGCCGGACTCGAGCAGACGCACGCGGTGCGCCGGACGGGCATCCCCTGCGGACGGGAGAAGCACGACCAGGAACAGGTCTTCCTTTGCATCACGCGGCGGACTGATCTCGACTCGCCAGGCGCCGGGCTCCGCGCCGTTCGGTCCGATCTTGCGGATGAGCTCACGCAGCGTGCCGTTCTCGTCGTAGTTCCGGTCGTCGACAAAGAACTCGAATCCGTGGCCGCCCAATGGGTTGATCACGGCATCCTTCGGGAGCAGCACCTTGCCGTCCAGCTTGCCGCCTCCGTGACCCGGGCGGTCCTGGGCCCCAACACTGACGCTGAACCCTTCGGCGGACGCCGCCGGCGCTTCGATCGTGTGCAGCAGCCACCGCTTTCGGAACGATGCCGCGGTTGCGGTCACCTGGTCGAAGACAACCACGACGTCATCGACCCGGTCATAGCCGAAAATGCGCCAGAAGCGTTCGACGCGGCGCGTGCGCGCCGAGAAGGTGCCGCTGCCGGACCGCATGTTCGTATAGGCGGGAGTGATATCCGTCGCTGCAACGGCAAGCCCTCCCTGATCGAGCAGGGGACCCATTTCGGCGGTGTGGTAGAGGTCTCGCTTCGCGTCCCACTCGGCGCGGTCCAGCGGAGCGGCCTCGACGCCCCAACCCGACCCGACACGGCGCTGGCCCCCGTCATTGGCGATCGGGCGCGGTTTGTCCTTGCCCGGGGCCGGCATCGTGTCCGCCGGGTCGGTGACCGTGACCACGTTGTGAGCGACCGTCTGGTAGGTGTAATTCATGTGGTGGTCCGAACCATACGTCGGTCCGTAAAGTCCGCTGTCGATCGCCAGCGCGCCGCCCTTGTAGATCGTGAAGGCACCTTGATCGAGATGCATGTGCGACCAGTAGTTATCGCCGGCCTTGAACGTAACGTAGGTCGCATCCGGAGACCAGTCGCTGCGCGCGACGATCATCCCGATGCCATCGAACAGGCGCACCAGCGGCAGATGGGCGAACGACCCGCGATCGTTGAGCGTGCCGTCGGTCAGCGGGCCCCACGGCCACGCCGACGGCATCCCATCGTGTACCGGTGCCCGCAAGCTGTAGGCGGGCGCATGACGGAATTCGAGTGCGAGCGCCGTGGCATCCGGTACGATCTTGTCGAAGGCGGAGCCGTCGCCCCAGCGAAAATCCGTGCTGTCGGGGCGCCGGTGATACACCAGGAAATCCAGGAAGCCGCGAATGCCGGGCTCGCTGGCGAACAGGTCCTCGCCGGTCGCGTTGCGCCACATGGCGGGCAGCTCATAGATGGCCTGCCCGATGCCGATGCCGACGTATTCGCCGCCCTCGTGCCAACCGCCGTTGCGGCCCATGACCTGACGCCACACGGGAAGCACACGGTTCTTCCAGAGGTCGTAGGTGAAGCGCATCACCGGCTCGCCGCGCGGGTCGTCACCATACAACGCGAGGCTGCACGCCATGAGCGCCTGTAGCGGCGCGTTATAGAGGATCACGTTATAGGGTGACAGGCGCTCCTTGCGGATGCGTTCGATGAGGTAATCGCAACCCTCCGCAAGCTTTCCCTGCAACTGCGCGCGCTGTGCCTCGCTCCAGTGCGAGTACAGCCAGTCGTAGGCCACCGCCAGCGGCTTGCCCTGCTCGTGGCCGCGCCACGCGAACTTGAGATCCATCAGGCGCCGATGCAGGAGCACGAGGTCGATGCTGCCCGGTTCGACCAGCTCCTGCAGAACCGCCGTCTCGATGTCGCCTTTGCCGCCATCGGCTCGGCTCTGCATCTGGCGAACGGAGTCCGGGCTGCGCCGGGTGAGCATCGCAAGGTCGGCTTGGGAAGGACTCGGCAGTCGCGGATGGCTGTATTTGAACCCCGGCAGGTTCACCGGCGGGAGCTCTCCCGGCACAGGCAGTTGCGGGAGCCTGGTTTCATCGACCCGGGCTTCGGCGGGATGCCGGCCCAACACCAAGGCGGCGGCACCGGTCGCAGTGGCCAGGCCGAGGACGCCTGCGATTACCCACGCCTGGCGCGTGCTGCGGCCGGGCACGTCACTGGGCGCGCCGAATTCCGCGCCCCCGACGGCGTGGACGGGGATCGACCAGTACAGCAGCCACGTTCCGGTCATCAGCAGCACGACCGTGAAGTCGCCGTAACGTCCGGGCAGATACTGCTGGTACCACTCCAGGGCCAGCGCGAACAACGCCAATGCAGTCACGCCGCCCGCTGCAGCAAGCCGCTGCCGGGATGGCGGGGTCGCGAAGCGCGCAAGGTAAGCCAGCGCTGCGGCAGGCCACAGATCCTCGAGAATCGATGCGATGCCGATCAGCGGATTCTCCAGCTGCCCGGCGAACGGGATCCAGTTGAACGCGTGAGTCGCGCCACCGGGATCGCTCGCCAATTCGGCGATGGCAAAACCGCCGATGATGAACAATGCGCTGACCGCGGCAACGGCCTTCGCTCGCAAGGTCACGAACGGCAAGGCGAGCAACAGCGCGGCCAGCGCACCGGTCGCCGCTTCGAGCGACAGCTGGCGCGTGACGATGACGATCTTGCAGAGAAGCACGCAGGCGACGAAGGCGAAGAAGCGGGCAAACACGGCTTGCCCGGGAGAAGCCGCAGTCATTGCCAGCAGCGCGAGTCCCGCGATGTAGAACTCGTAAGTCGCCCACTGCGCGAAGTTGAAACGGCTGGGGTATTGCAATGTCTGCCAGATCGACGAGATGCCGTGACGCAGGTTGCCGAGGTCGAGCGAAGGGACAAGCGGCGTGAGCTGCGACAGAGTCCACAGTCCTACGGCGATCAAACCGAGATCGACGAGGCGACCGGCCCTGAACCACTGCTCGCGCCTGCGCATGACCATCGCCCACGGCAGGCTCTCCCCGTGCACGACGCCCGCCAACAACGCACCGGTTACCGCACCTGCCGTGTTGGCGACCAAGTCGCTGAGGGTCGCAATGCGGGCAGGCAGAAATTGCTGGAGGAACTCCATCGAAAGACTGAGCAGGCTGGCGATCAGCGTCGGGATCGCGATCGCCCCGAGGGTCGCACCGCCATTACGCCACCAGCGCGCCAGGAGCAACCCGAGAGGCAGCACGTTGGTGACCACGTCGGCGCGGGAGAGGTGCCCGGACCACTGCGGTACCAGGAACGCAAACAGTCTGACTCGATCGGTGGTCCAGCCGGTGAACGGATAGAGACTTCCGTAAACGATCAGCGCCGCGTAGGCGAGGGCGGCAAGACCCCAGCGACCGCTGTCGCGGGTCAAGCGTGCGCTGGAGGGGCTGATGCGGGTCATCGAGGCTGCTGACGAATCGTTGGGCAGCTACCCATTCGTTTCGCTGGTCATCGTAAGCGCATCTCGTGCATCTCGGAGGACCCGCTCGATGGACCAACCCGGATCATTTGAAGCGAGCCAGGAGCTTACGACATCGTCGGTGCTGTCAGCGGATTTTACAGTCACGCCGAGCGAAAACTGCTGGCGATGGCAAAGTCATTGAAACATAAGGCCCCCACCCCTTTGGTACAGAACCTGCTTTCTCTTCGGCGCGAGATGTGTCACCAGTGGTCCTTCGGAGGATCGGAGGGCTGGCTCAGGTTCAATGACAAGGGGGAGTATGAATATGCGCTCTAGCTTAAAGACAACGCTTGCCGCCGCCACGGTGGCGGCATCCATCGCTCTCTTCGGCGCCGGCACGGCCCAGGCGAGCATCGTCCTGCAACAGGGACCGTTCACTTTCGTTAACGGGGTGGGTACCGGCAATCTGACGATCGGCGACAAAACATTCCTGAACTTCAGCTGCCTGGCTTCGGGCGCTGGCGCCAGCTGCGGCAACGTGTCGTACACCAACACGCCAAGCGGTTCCTTTGGGGTCGAATTCAATCCCGGCGCGGCCCTGAACCTGGCCTGTGACCCGACCGCAGAGACTAGCAATTGCGGTGGTAGCAGGGACGTTCTGCTCGAGTTCGAGGTGGTCGTTAATGGCGGGGCCTTCCGGATCGACGACTTCGAGCTGTCGAGCAACTCCGCGGCAACGGGCAGCGGTTCGGTGGCCGATACGCTGGAAATCTGCACGACGCAGGGCTGCACTCCCGGGACCGTGCTCTTTACGACGATCCTGACGGGCAACGGCCTTAATATCAATCTCGCGGACCTTCCGTGCCTCGTTCGACCTGGTTCGTGCACGTACACCGACCTGTTTATCGTCGATGATGTCGCCACCTCGGTCGGTACGACCCCAGGCGTGGCGCAGATCAGCCGGCTCGACAAGGTCGTCTCCCAGGTTCCGGAACCCGCCTCGCTGCTGCTGATCGGTGCCGGGTTGCTCGGGATGGGGTTCGTCCGCCGCCGCGGGTCGAAGTAAGGTCGAGATACACATCGGTTGGAGGCAACTGGACCAAGGCAGTCTCGCAATCTCCTCCGCTCGGTAGCAAGTCGATCGAAGCCGCCCGTCTCCTGAGATGGGCGGCTTTTTCTTGGGCCCGACCGGTTCAGGATTGATCAACCTCAGCCGGCTTTTTCTCCTTCTCGTCGCAGGGCCTTGACCGCGAGGTGCTGGGCGAGCAACAGGGGCGGCATACGCAGCCAGTGCGCCCGCACGTAGAGTGATCCGCGCGCCAGCGACGCCAGCCCATCCGCAACGCCGTGGGGCTGCAGCGTCCGCAGGAACAGCGTGTCCATGACGCCTCGCAGCAAGGACGGCGGCCGGCCGATTTCGGCGGCGCCGACCACCCGCGCCGGGACCGGCGTATCCAGGAGCCGCACGGCGTAGCGCAGCGCGTAATAGAGCGGCCGGGTCAGGTCGAGCTCCCCCGCGCGCATCGTGAGCCTCGACCAGAAGCCTTCGTTGCTTCCAAGTTCCCGCAACAGGCTGTCCAGGTCCAAAAGGTCGCGCAGGCTGTTGCCGACGTCTTCGTTGCAGAACAGGTGGGCGGCACTATGCAGGACCATGTCGACCGGTTCGAGAACGCGCAGCCGTGGCTCTCCGGTCACCGGGCGCGAGGCGGCCAGTAGCTTCGCCGAGTCCGGTTTCAGGCGCGCCGTGATCGGCAGGATCGCATGGTGCACGTCGAGCCAGGTCTGACGGCTGATATGCCGGAGGGGCGGCAGCTCGTGCATCCATCGACGGTAGTAGCGCTGGTCGTAGGCGGTCGTCTTGCTCGTCTGCCAACCGTGGAGCATGAGTGTTGCTTCCACCTTTGAAAGCGCAGCCTGCGGAACCAGGATGTCGATGTCCGAGAACATCCGCCCCCGTGCCGTCGAGAGCCCTGCGACCAGGTAGGCGGCGCCCTTGAGCAGGACGACAGGCACCCCGACGCTGGCCAGCGCCCGATCGATGAAGGCAACTTCGCGCCGAACCGCGTCGGCCTGGGCCTTCGCGAGCGTGCGCGCGGCTTCGAGATGGGTGCGGGGCGCCGCCGGCACCCGGGGCACCAGGCCGAGATCGTCGAGGGCAAGCGCCACGCGTGCCAGGAGGTTGGTTCGCCGAGCCTGTCGGACCAGGGTCTCCCATTGCGGAAGACTGAAGCTCACCAACCGGGCGGGATCGCGCAGTGCGAAAAGCACCGGGTCTGCGGGGCCGGAGGTCATGCGCGCCGTGCAAGCTCGTCGAATACGGCGACCGCATCATCCAGTACGCCATAGTGGAATTCGAAGCAGTCGCTGCCCCCGATGACCTGCGCCAACAGCTCGAAACCCGGTCGGCCGTGAACATCGTAATTGAACGCGTGGTCGGCCAGGTGCATGAACGCGCGCGCCTTCGACAACGGCGCGAGCTGTGCCGCGGCCCCACGCTCGAAGTGCGGCAGTACGATCCAGCGCGGCCGCGCCACGTCGGCAGCGCGGCGGACGCTGACGGTCGGCGGCTTCATGTGGGCGACTGAACCTTTTACGGTATCGTGAACTGGCGCGCCGAGCACCGCGTCCGGCGAGAAGCCCCGGATCACGTCGATCGAGGCGTTCTTGAGGCTCACGGGCCGCGGCAAGGGCACGACGTGGCCGG